>NZ_JACVVG010000043.1:0-36363 GCF_016647875.1 Pseudomonas sp. S36
GCGCGGCGCATCGCGAGCTGCGCTCGCTCCTACGTTTGTTTCGGGCCAATTGGGCCTGCGCCATGTGTGCGCTTACCCCTTGGCGCGCGCATCCAACCGAGCCACATCGCCCCCAGGCAAGCTGGTTTCCGGCACCGGGCTCAGCCACACATTCACGTTATCCACACTTTCCTGATTCAACTCCCCCGCCCAGCGGTTCAGAAGGAACAGGTTGGTGATGAAGTCATACTGGGTTTTAAGCAGATCACGCCGCGCCTTGAATTCGTTCTGCACGCTGGTCAACACATCCACCGCGTTCACAACGCCATAGCTGAAGGCCTTTTGCGCCGCGACGCTGGATTGTTGGGCAGAAGACAGCGCATTGCGGTTGGCGCGGATTTTCTCTACAGCCGCCTGGGCGGTGAGGTAGGCAGTGGTGGTTTCTTTCACCACCTGACGGCGCACACCTTCAAGCTGCTCTTCCGCAGCCAACTGCTCATCGTAGAGGCCGCGCACCCGGGCAGAAGTGGAACCACCGCTATAGATCGGGACTTTCACACCCAGCGTGGCCACGTAGCTGTCGCTGCGTGGCGCCTGGGTGTTGTCGTAGCCTTGGTCGCTCTGCTGGGCGCTAAGGCTCAGCGTCAGCTGCGGGTAGTGTTCGCCTTTACCTTCACGTACGGCTGCCATGGCAGCTTCGGCCCCGCTTTTGGAGGCCTTTAGCGACGGGTTGGCTTCAACCGCCTGAGTGATCCACTGTTGCAGTGGGCGCGTGGGCGCCTGCAACGCCACATCGTTACGCACGCGGCTTAGCGGCTCGGTGATCGGCCGGCCAACGATCTCGGCCAGTGCCTCACGGCTCACCTGCACCTGGTTACGCGCCTCTACTTCCTGGGCTGCCAGGAAATCCACACGCGCCTGCATGTCCAGCTTGTCGGTGATCTTGGCCATCTGCCGGTCGAACATGCTGCTGACACGGTCCAGGTTTTTCTGGGTAGCGCGGCGTTCGGCTTGTACCAGAGCCAGCTCGTCGTCGGCCGCCAGGGCTACGAAATAGCGCTTGGCGAGGTCTACCGTCGCTTCAGCCAGCGTGTCTTCGGCTTGCTGGCCTTTTTGCTCGTTGACGCTTTTGGACTTTTGGTAACGCTCCCAGGCCGGCTTGTTGTACAGATACTGGGTAAGGCTCAGGGAGTAGCTTTCGTTGTTATAGATATCACGATCGATCTCATTCTTGCGCAGCACGCGACTTGTGTTCGCATTGGCCGACACCTGCGGCAGCAACTGACCGAGGGCTTCGCGCTGCTGAGCGGTAGCGGTGCGCGCGCGGGCGTAGGCTGCGAGCACCCTCGGGTCTTCCAGGCGGGCCTCGCGATACAGGCCCGCCAAGTCCAGCGCATAAGTCGAGGCCGAAACTGCCTTCGGCTGCTCACCGGCCGTTCCCTTCCCTTCGGCGGCCACAGCTTGCCAGGCGACCATGCACATCAGCATTCCAGATAGCAAACGCAGCACAGTCATTCCTCGATCAGCGATTCAGCGAACATGTTGCGTACGGGTTTAAGTAGATATTGCAGCATGGTGCGATCACCGGCGTTGATAAGCACTTCGGCAGGCATACCAGGATGGAGCTTTCGGTCGCCGAGCTTCTTCATGCCATCTTGAGTCACCTGTACACGCACTAAATAGTAAGCATCACCTGTCCGCTCTTCAGTCAAGCTATCTGCGGAAATGCGGACAAGCCTGCCTTCGATAACTGGGGTCGTCGCCTGGTTGAATGCAGAAAAACGGATATCAGCTGTCTTACCAAGTTCAAGGCGATCAATGTCACGAGTGGCGACTTTCGCTTCAACTACGAGCTCAGATTGCGCCGGCACAATATCCAGAATCGGCGTAGCCGCACTGATAACGCCGCCAATGGTGTGCACCTTCATATCAAGCACCATCCCGCTTTCTGGTGCACGAATCACCACACGAGACAGGCGGTCACGCAAGGCAGCCTCTTTCTCCTGCAGGTCGAAGACCTGAGCCTGAACATCCGACAGTTCCTTGGCCACGTCAGAATCAAACTTCTTCTTCAATTGCACAATCTGCAGCTCGGTTTCGCCAATCTGCAGTTTGGTCTGAGTGATGCTTGACCGATGATCAGCCACTTCAGTCTTGAGCATGTCCAGCTTGCGCTCCTGCTCAAGCATGCGCTGGTTATCCACGAAGCCTTCGGCCAGCAGCTCCTTGAGCTGCTTGATTTCACCGGTATACGACTTCTCCAGCCCGCTCTTGGTACCGATGGTGTCGTTCAGGCCAGCAATTTGCTGTTTCATCTGCTGAATGCGCTCGCGGTTAACCGAGATCTCACCCTGCAGGGAATTGCGACGCGCCATGAATACCTGCTGCTCACCCGCCATCGCTTCCTGGGCACGGTCAGAGTCAGTACCTTCCATAGTGACCGGCGGGATGGAATCCAGCCCATCACGTTCGGCGCGCAGCCGCGCTTCTTTATACCGCGCCACGATCAACTGGTTACGGGTGGACTCGTATTCGGCACTCAGCTGAGACTCGTCCAGCACAATCAGTGGGTCGCCTTTCTTGACCAAGTCACCATCGCGGGCAAGCAGTTCTTTTACGATGCCGCCTTCCAGATGCTGCACGGTCTTGCGGTAGTTCTGTACGGTGACTGTACCTGAACCATGCACGGCATTGCTCAACGGCGCAAAGGCGGCCCAGCTGCCGAAAATGCCGAACGTGACAAACACGATAGTCAGGCCAATACGGCGGATGCCCCGATCAGAGGTGGGCATGTCATCGAAATTGTGGTCGAACGCGGTAATCGCTTTACTGCTCATCTAGAAATCCTTTCACGCGCCAGTGCTGGTCGAAGGGGCTGGCGCAGGCGCCGGTGCCGCAGGTGGGGCGGAATTGGGCGCAGCCGAAGGTGCTGCGGGCGGCTGCGGCCCTGCCGGCGGGGCCACGCGTTGCTGGGCCTTGGCCTGCTGGGCGGCCAGCTCGGCAATGACGCGATCACGTTCGCCATACAGCGAGATAGTACCGCCTGCCATTACCAGAATGCGATCCAGACGCGTGAGGATGTTTGGACGGTGGGAGACGATGAACACCGTAGCGCCGGTTTCTTTCAACTTTTGCAGGGCAACGCCAAGGGCACGCTCCCCCACATCGTCGAGGTTGGAGTTGGGCTCATCGAGTACGATCAGGCGCGGGTTACCATAAATGGCACGTGCCAAGCCGATGCGCTGACGCTGCCCACCAGAGAGGTTTACGCCTTCGCTACCAATAACGGTGTCGTAGCCTTCAGGCAACATGAGGATCATCTCGTGCACGCCAGCCATCTGCGCCGCGTTTACGACCTTGTCGGGGTCCACCTTGTCGAAGCGTGCGATGTTTTCACTGATACTGCCTTCGAACAGTTCAATGTCCTGAGGCAGATACCCAACATGAGGACCAAGCGCCTGCTTATCCCAGCTAGCGATATCAGCACCGTCAAGACGCACCACCCCGTGCTGCGGTGGCCAGATGCCCATGAGTGCGCGGACCAGCGTAGACTTGCCAGCGGCACTTGGGCCAACAATGCCAACAATACATCCGGCCGGAGCTGCGAAGCTGATGCTGCGAATCACCGGCGCTTTTGCCCCAGGCGGAGCCACAATTAGATTTTCGACTTGGATGTAGCCCTCTGGTGAGGGTAGGGGCATGCGCTCAGGCTCAGCGCCCAGATCATCCATCATCTTGCTTAAGCGATCATACTGAACTTTAGCCGCTACAAAGCCCTTCCAGCTGCTGATCATCTGATCGATGGGAGCCAAAGCCCTACCGAGTAACAGGGAACCAGCCATTAGCAAACCGGGGTTAATCTGATGAGTCACAACCAGATAAGCACCAATGGTGAGCATGATGGATTGTGACCAGATGCGGAAAGTCTTAGATATCGATGTGACTACACCACCTTTGTCGCTTGCCTCTGATTGAAGCTTCATGATGGTTCGCTGACGCTTAGCCCACCTCTGCATGAGAGTCTCAAGCATGCCCATAGACTCGATTACTTCGGAGTTGCGCAGGGTTCGAGTTGTGACCAGATTAGAGGCAACGTTGTGCTTGTTAGCGCTTGAGAGAGCGCTGCCGGTAACTCGATGGTTGACCACAGCCAGCACGGTCAGCACCGCTCCACACGCTAGGGTCATCCAGCCGAACCAGGGGTGAAACAAGAACATGACGATGGTGTAGATAGGGAACCAAGGAGCGTCGAAGAAAGCAAAAAGTCCTGGACCGGTGAAGAATTGACGCAACGAGGTGAGGTCATTCAGGGGCTGGGCGGTGGCATCGGAACCTCCGCTATTGAGAGCGCGCTTGAAGCTAGCCCTGTAAACATCACGACTCAACAGAACATCCAGGCGGTTACTGATGCGCACCATGATGCGCGACCTCACCCACTCCAACGCCCCCATGGTTATCACCAATACGGTCATAATGAGGGTGAGCATAAGGAGGGTAGATGTACTGCTGGAGGGCACGACGCGGCCGGATACCTGAATCATGAAGAAGGTGGGCACCAGCATCAGCGCGTTGACGAAGAAGCTGAAGAAGCCTACCGAAAGGAAGCTGCTCTTGCAGGCTCTGAGGGCGGCTTGCAGATTGTTTTCGGATTGATAACTCATGGCGTCCGTACTGAGAATGGCGAAAGCGGCCGGCAGTGTAACACCCAGCCAAGAGGGCAGCGTGTCAGATTGTTCCTAGTGCCAGTTCGTTCAGCGACGAGCAGCACCTTTTTCATGAAAAATTGCGAAGGCGCGGATTAACGCTTTCAGGTTAGCCGGTTCTGACTGACCATCAGACAAACGGCACAGCGGGGCCGAACCGCAGAAAAGTGACGCCAAAAAAGCCGCACTGCTCGGATAAAATCCTGACCCTCTAGATAATCACCTGATAGGGCAGAACTTTTTTGGCAGGCACACTCTCCAACCTGAACGCGCAGATAGGGCCGAAAGCACCGCACCGATCGCGTGGCTTATAGCTAAGTTCCACACAGATATGAAATTTTTTTTAGATTTCTTGGTTGACATCCCCTCCCCCGGGCGGCATCTTCGCCACTCGCAGGGAGCCTTCAATGGCCAGTTAGTGTATGCACGGGTCTGAGCACGTTAGCTACCAGTGTCACTGCTTAAAAGGAGCTTAACAACGCCATGTCTATGCCTTCGCACACCCTTGATGGCTTGAAAATCAGCTCTCGGGTCACACTGCTCGAGCCGGGCATGTATATCTTCAGGTACGCCTCGCAGCCCCCTGCAGACAAGCCCGTTTGTATCGCCCTGCAGCAAGCGCCACTGGGTAAAGGCTCTATCGATTTCTTCCCCGCCGAGGGCGTCAGCAAGAACATGCTGACCAAGCTGGGCGACACCATCGTTGCGCGTGTAAAGGCCGGCGTTACTACCGTGCTGATCACTGAATACCACATGTTCGACGATGTGATTGACCCGGTTGACCTGCGCATCGATCGCATCGATACCTCACCAGCCATCATGCGTACGTTCGCCGTGGTTGCCACTGAACCCGCTCAAGCGCTGCCCACCGACGCCACCCCGCTGCCCGTCACCATTACTGCACACTTGCAGCAGTCGGGCGAAGTAGCGTCTAAGCACGGCTACGTGGGCGTTCCCAACAGCAGCGAGTTCATTGAATGTTTTGCAATCGACCTGCCGAACAAACCGGCCGGGGTCGATCTGCTTTATACCTGCATGGTGGCCGGCTCTGGCCCCAGCCGCAATGTATCCACGGGCACCACCGTTGGTGCCCGTGGCCAGGGCCTGCCCCTGATATGCGTAGGTTTCAGCCTGGTAGGCCCCCTGCGCAAACATTACGAATTAACCGGCCTGCTCGCATTCGGAAATGCGGAACCTCAGCGCCTGGTCACCAATCAGATGATGCACGGCCCCACCGGCAATGAGCCGCTGGTGGCGTTGCACCTCGCCGTAACCCCCGTAACGAAGATGAACGCTGCCCGCCTTAAGTCTCCGTGGGAAAACTCTGCGTCACAGCAGAATACTATTGCAGCAGGCCAAACGGCTTGAAGTAACAGGAAGACATCATGCAATACGATAGCCCTCAATCGAGCAGCGATCTGCAAGCTACCCTGAGCGCAGACAGCGCCAACCTTTCCAACGTGACCCTGGCGGCCATCAACAGCCTGCTGAACCTGGACACCGTTGACACTGTCGGCATCGCCGGCATCACCGGTACCAACGTTCAACTGCCAACCACCGGCACTGCCGACATCGTCCTGGGCGAAGTCGAAGGCGCCAAAGGTGACCAAGTGGTTGTTGACCTGACCGGCGCAGAAGCTGCTGGCGTCAGCGCTTACGTGCTGCAGAGCGATGCCAACCTGGTTGTTGACCTGCAAGGTCAAGCAGCCGCCGCTGCCGACGTGCAGACCTTCGCTGCTGCCGTTGCACCTGAGTCTGTCGACACCTCTGGCATCGAGCTGGTAGTTGCTACCGGTAACGGCGACGACGTGATCACCGTTAAAGGTGACCAGAACACCCTGATCGACGCTGGCGACGGCAACGACACCATCGTGACTGGCAACGGTAACAACACTGTTATCGCTGGCAACGGCAACAACAACGTAACCACCGGTTCGGGCGATGACACCATCATCCTGAGCGGCAGCAACCACGCTGACATCGTCAACGCTGGTGCAGGCTACGACGTTGTGCAGCTGGACGGCACTCGTGACGACTACACCCTGACTGTTGGCAACAACTTCAACGTCAACCTGACCGGCAACCAAACTGCCGCCATCAAAGACGCTGAGTTCCTGAGCTTCGTTGATGCCGATGGCAACAAAGAGTCGGTAGCTCTGGCCCACAACGACGCAGAAGCTGCTGCCCTGCGCCTGTACCAAGGCATCCTGGACCGTGACGCTGACGTGAGCGGCGCCAAGTTCTTCACTGGCTTCGTGAACAACGGTGGTTCGCTGACCGACGTTGCCAACGCCTTCCTGAACTCCTCCGAGTTCGCTGGCGTGAACAACGCTGCCGACGTTAACGACCTGTACCAAGCCCTGCTGGGCCGTGGTACCGATGGTGACACCGGTGCAAGCGTCTGGACTTCCCTGCTGGCCAACGGCGGCACCCTGGCTGACGTAGCTGCTGCCATCTCGGTTTCGGCCGAAGCTCAAGCAGTTGACGCGTCGAACGGTACCTTCGTTGAAAGCCTGTACGAAGCTGCCCTGGGCCGCGAAGCCGACGAAGCCGGCCTGCAGAACTGGGTATCTCAGCTGTTCAACGGTGCAAGCCGTGCCGAGATCGCTCAGTCGATCGTAGGTTCCGCTGAGGCTGGCTCCAAAGCCAACGCCGACTTCATCGATTCGCTGTACCAGTCCGCTCTGGACCGTACTGCTGATGATGCTGGCAAAGCGCACTGGGCTGCTCAGCTGGAAGCTGGTGCTTCGCAAGCAGACGTTGCCCTGGGCATCGTTGGTTCGCCAGAAGCTGCTGCACACATCGACAACGTCGTTGTGCTGCACGGCCAGGTGTAACTAGCCCTGTCGTAGCGAAGCGTACGCCCGGCCGCAAGGCCGGGGGTATGTGAAAGGGGGCGGCTTTCGGGTCGCCCCTCTTTTTATTATCTGTAGCCAAGCCAAGCTTATGTCCAGACAACTCGACCATGGGCGAGAGACGCTCATGGACATCTTCCACCGCCACCGTCAGGCCAACGAGCACGACGCGGCGGCAACTGCACTCGAACGTGCGTTGCAGATTCCCGAGTACCGGGCCGAAGCACTCGTATGGAAAGGCATCGCGGCCTTGCCGCAGACGCCCGAGCTGGCTTTTTTATTTTTTGCCAATGCCGCCAAGGCATTGCCCGAACGGGCCGATGTTCACGCCCTGGTGGGGCGCAGCCTTCTGGCACAAGCCCAATGTGAGATGGCCACGCGCTACCTTACAAATGCCTGGAAACTGCAACCCAACGATCTCGCGCTGCGGCTGACCCTTTGGGAGGCCCGTAGCCGATCAGAAACACCTGCTGAGTTGCGGCGCATGATTCTGGCCCACTTGCCCGATATCCATACGGGCAAAGAGCTGGAAGTGGTAATCAGGCTGCTCGCTGCGCAAAGTGATGCCCCGGGCACCATCGGCGTGGTGCGCTATCTGCCTGAGCAGAAGGAAATTCAAGGGTGGGCAGTTGATCTGCACAACCTGCAAGCACCTGCAGCACTTGTGATCGAAGCCAACGGTGCACGCATCAACGCAACGGCCAGTACCGCCCATCCGTTGCTTAGCGCTGCGGGGCTGCCGGCTACCCACGGCGGTTTGCGGGTGAGCGTGCCGAACCCCACTCCTGCGGTACACCTTCAGTTTGCCAACGGTACGCCTCTGCTTGGCAGCCCGGTTTACGCAATGCCGGTCTTCGTTCCACCTGCCAGCGTAGGTGGCGGCGAAAACAATCCAGTGGACGTGCTGATTCCGGTCTACAACGGTCTTGAGGAAACCCTGGAGTGCATCAACAGCGCGCTGGACGCCCGCAAGCTGAACCGCACCCCGCATCGCCTGGTAGTCATCGAAGACAAGACACCCGTCCCTGCGCTGGCCAAGGCACTCAAGGTGCTTGCTGCCAAGGGCAAGATCACGTTGATCAATAACGCGGTAAACCTCGGTTTCATCCGTACCATGAACCGCGCCATGGCACTTAGCCCAAACAAAGATGTGGTGTGGCTCAACGCTGATACCCGCGTGCACGGCGCCTGGCTGGATCGGTTACGTGAAGTGGCTTATAGCGACGAACACATCGCGTCGGTAACGCCGTTCACCAATAACGGCGAGCTGATGAGCTTCCCCCGTAGCCAGATCTGCCATGAGATGCCCAGCGCCAAGGCCCAGGCCGAACTCGATGAACTCGCCCGGCAGGTGGCCAGCCCACCCATCGAAATCGAAACAGGCTGCGGCTTTTGCCTGTACATCAAGCGGGCTGCACTGGACCAGGTAGGCTACCTGGACGAAGTACACCTGGCGCGGGGCTACGGTGAAGAAACCGACTGGTGCCTGCGCGCTCGCAGCCACGGCTGGCGCCACATGGGGGCGCCTAACGTGTTTGTGGCCCACCAGGGGGGTATTTCGTTTGGTGCCGAGAAGGTGATGCGTGTGGCGGTGAACAACGCAACATTGCGCAAACGGTACCCCGACGCATCCAGCCGCTATAAAGCATTTTGCCTGCGCGACCCTATTAAACCTGCCCGCCAGGCGCTACAACGTGCCCGCCTTGAGCACTTGGCAAGCAAGCCGGCGAGCGACCAAAGGTTAAGTTGGCAGGCGGGGGTGGACACAACGCTCTACGTTCACGATGGCTCCAGTACCGATGCCGACTTCAGCCTTGCTTATCACCAGACCAGCCACCGTCGGTATGTATTGCTCACTGCCCCGCTGCACCCTCTGACGTTGAATTTGGAATTCGAACTGCCAGACGATTTCAATCGTTTGGTCGAGTGCCTGCGCCAGCTACCGATGCAGGCAATGGCATTCCAGAACCTCGCCCGCTGCCCGCTGAGCTTATGTGACCTGCCGGCTATGCTGGCCATTCCGTATAGCATCCAGTGCAGCGACGACCGCCTGCTCGATCAACAGGGCGGTTATGACTGGCAGCGTTTTGCGCACAAGGCTGCGAACGTTCAGTTGCCGTGGTCAGCGTTGCGGCCCAGTTACAGCAATGTGCTGCCCGATGCCAAGCTGACAACCCAGGCCACTTCATTACCAAGCAGTGCCCCTTCACATCTGCCTCAGTCGCTTGTGATTGGTGACAGCCTGCGCGACATCCCCCTTGCCCAACGCTGGCTGGATGTTGCAAGGCATATCAAACGCACGAAATTGTCCATCCGTTTGGTTGCGCCAAGCGATGGCCCCCTGCTGAAACAATTGCAAGCCACCGGAGCCGTTGATGTGCTGCCCGACCTGGATGGCTTCACCTTGGCCGAGCGAGCCCAAGCCGCAGGATGTGATGCTGTGCTCAGCCTGGCTGAAAACCCTGGCAGCGACTGGGCGGCCCCTGGCTTGGCAGCCCAGTTGGGTATACCGCTCTTCGCCCCCTCCAACTTGCTGACAAGCGAAACAGGGGCCGCCGCCATTACCTCTTTGCCTTTCACCCCGAGCCTGGCCCGATGACCGAACACCTTCTGGATCAACCGCTAACGCCTCAGCCCGTCACCCTGCCCGCCTTCAGCGGCGCCATTCTTGGTCTTCAGGGGGATGTACTGCACGGCTGGGCTATGGACAACACGCAGCCGGAAAACCGCCCCGTCATCGAGGTATTTATTGATGGGGCCAGCGTTGCGCTAGCGCGCGCCGACCAATATGAGCCCAACGCACCAGTGGGCGACCAGTACCATGGCTTTACCGTGCAATTGCGTCAGCGCTGGCTTGACGACGCACGGTCGATTACCGCACACATCGCCAACCAGTCATTCGTATTGGAAGGGCAATTGTCACTCCCGGTAGCTCCCAGTGAAGACAGCGCCTCGATTGCGTCCCAGGTCTGGCATACAGGCGGCCTGCGTGTCGGTGGTTGGTGCTGGGATCCGAAAGCACCTGATCGACATGTGGAGATTACGCTACGGGAAGGCGATCACGTGGTTGGTCGAGCTGTGTGTAATGAGCACAATCAAGCCTTGGCGTACCGCGCCACCAGCGACCATGGCTTCGCCATCGATCTGCCTTGGGAATTGGCCGATGGCAAGGTGCATTTATTGGAGATCGCGAATGATCTTGGCCAGCAACTGGCAGGCAGCCCCATTCGCTTGTGCTGCTGGCCGGAGGGCGTTGAAGGGCTGCTCCAGAAATTAGGTCCGGCACACGACGCCGCAACGCTGGCCCTGCTGACTGAGGTTGCCAAAGACCAAGCCATGCGCCTTCCGAAAAGCGCAGGCTGGCATCACTACCCGCAATGGTTCGAGGTGTTCCAACGCCTGGATCCCCTGCCGGTACCGCAACTACAAGGCAAGTTGGGGGTGCTGCTACTAAGCGATGGCGATGCTCGACTGGAACTAAGAAGCCTTAACAGCCTGGGTGATTGCCATGCAGGCGAGCAGTCAGTGGGCATTGCCGCCCCTAGCAATCTGTTGGCCGCGTTAGATCAACTGCTTGAAGATGGATGCGACCGCATCTTACCATTATGGGCGGGGGATCGCCTTGCGCCGCTAGCTCTCCCGCACTTGAGTGCACTGTTAGACGATGGCAGCGCATGGGCATTTGCAGACTGCGACCGCGACGGCCCACAGAGTGAGCGCAGCTTCCCGTGGCTAAAGCCGGTGTGGGACATCGACCTGTTCATCGGTGCTGATATTTTCAGTCCTGGTGCAATCTACGGGTCGATTATCATCAAACAAGCGTTGTCGCTGCTTTCAGACCGTGGAGCCAATACGTCCATAAATTGGCACGACCTTATATCTGGCATCGCTTTGGCCACCCAGCGCTCCAGAGCGCTTGTTACTCATCTCCCACGTGTACTGTACCACCGAGCCGCATCTGCACCAGAAAGCCCGGAGCAAGCGCAGCCGTCTGAGCAGCGCTTAATCGCAGTAGGATGGTTGTGCGAACAGTTGGTCCCTGGGGCAAGAGTAAGCCAAGTCGCCGAATACCCAGCACTTCTCAGAGCCTTTTGGCCACTACCAGCGCAACTACCGCGGGTAAGCCTCATCGTGCCAACGCGGGACCAATACAAGCTGTTGCACACCTGCATCGAAGGTCTGCTAAACGGTACTGACTACCCGAATTTAGAAATTATTGTTGTTGATAACCAGTCCAGCGACCCCCTAACACTGACCTATCTAAACGAGCTGACAAAGCGTGGGGTAACTGTGCTTCACCACCCCTACCCGTTCAATTACTCAACGATCAACAACCGCGCAGCGAGTGTCGCTACTGGTGAAGTGATTGGTCTGGTCAACAATGATATAGAAGTTATTGAGGCTGGATGGTTAAAGGAAATGGTCGCTCAGTTGAATTCACCAGGGGTTGGCGCTGTTGGTGCCAAGCTTCAATGGCCGAACCGAATGATACAGCATGGCGGCGTGGTAGTAGGAATCAATGGATTAGCAGCGCATGCAGGTAATAACCTTACAGATATTGACACTGGCTATTTAGCTGTAAACTTGCTTACTCGTCAGCAGAGTGCGGTCACCGCTGCGTGCCTGTTAGTGAGAAAAGATGTCTATACAGCTGTCGGCGAACTGGATGAGAATGCGTTCCCAGTAGCGTTTAATGATGTTGATTTTTGCTTGCGAATTCGAAGCTCAGACAGAAAGGTGATATGGTGCGCTTCAGCCAAACTCATACATGCTGAATCAGCCAGTCGCGGCAAAGATAGCACTAATGAAAAACGCTCTCGGGCCCAGCGGGAGCAAGACGCGTTCTTAAGAAGATGGAGTAACAGCGGAAACTTGGATCCGTTCTATCATCCGTCTATGAGTCGAGATTATTTAAGTGGTCCATATGGTGGTCTCGCCTTACCGCCGGTCAACCTAAAGCCGAGACAAAACTAACTTTTCGACTACCGTAATATGCAGTAGTTTTTTAAAGGAATTTGATGATGAAAATTTTAGTTGTGGGCACTGGGTACGTGGGCCTCTCCAATGCTGTACTTCTCTCGCAGCACCATGATGTAGTGGCTCTAGATATAGTCAAAGAGAAAGTCGACCTTATCAACAACCGGATCTCACCCATATCAGATTGGGAAATTGAGAAATTTTTTAACGAAGAGCCACTGAATCTCAAAGCCACTACAGATAAAACTTTAGCTTATGAAGGCGCTGAGATTGTAATAATCGCCACTCCAACAAACTATGACCCCCAAACCAATCATTTTAATACAAGCTCAGTCGAGTCGGTCATCCAGGAGTCACTGTCCTACAACTCTGCGATCAGCATCGTCATAAAGTCTACCATTCCTGTAGGCTTTACCGAGTCGATGAGAAAAAAACACGGCACATCCAACATATATTTTTCTCCTGAGTTTCTACGTGAAGGGAAGGCCCTACACGATAATTTGTATCCTTCCCGAGTTATCGTCGGGGACCGTGGCGAATTCGGATCAAAATTTGCGAGCTTGATGCTCGAAGGTGCTATAAGTCAAAAATCGCCAGTATTATTGACTGACTCTACTGAAGCGGAAGCAATCAAATTATTTTCCAATACTTATCTCGCTATGCGAATAGCATATTTCAATGAATTGGATAGCTACGCAATCCATCACAACTTAGACTCACGACAAATTATTGAAGGTGTTGGCCTAGACCCGCGAATTGGTAATCACTATCACAATCCCTCCTTTGGCTACGGCGGATATTGCCTACCTAAAGACACAAAGCAGCTCCTTGCCAACTATTCGAACGTACCAAACAATCTAATCCGAGCGATTGTAGATTCAAATACTACACGAAAAGACTTTATTGCTGAATCCATACTAAAAATGAGTCCAAAAACGGTCGGCATCTATAGACTGATAATGAAATCTGGATCTGACAACTTTAGATCATCCTCCATCCAAGGAGTTATGAAACGTCTCAAAGCCAAAGGTATCAAGGTAATCGTGTATGAGCCCGCCTTGACAGATAGCACTTTTTTCAACTCACCAGTCATGGCTGATCTAAGTGCATTCAAATCCACATCCGATCTGATAGTTGCGAATCGATTTTCTGATGAGCTGGCTGATGTGACGGATAAGGTTTACACACGTGATTTGTTCAGAGAAGACTAACTACTTACGCAATATCGCAAAGAACCGCAAAGCTCGGTTATTACTCTCACCCAGCAGGACCTGAGATTCGCACATGAGCAACTCGTACAAAGCGCTATATGAATTTGGATATGGTTTTCTAGGCCCCATTCTTAATCACTATCTGCGCAAGGTAGCCGAATACTCGCAAACTCATACTCCAGTGTGTCTTGCCCGTGAGGGCTGGATACTATTTGAAGCTCTTAAAGCGCTCAGAGAAGAAGAGCTGTTAGAGTTTAAATTTGAACCAATCTACCTGAAAGTATCTAGAACGGTATTATTCAGAAGTCAAGCCGGCAACCCGGAAATAATGAAACTTGCATTTGAAAGTAAGTTTGAAGGGACTGTACTTGAGTTACTACTTAAAAGATTTGGCTTCCAGCTTCATGAAGCTTTTGCATTACTGCCGCATCAGTTGCTAGATTTCAACGTCAAGTTGCCAGAGGATGCTGCCTTGATTGAGGAATGGTTTAACCCTCACAATGATCGTCTATTTTCACATGTGAGTCCGACCCGGGAAGCATTAGCTAGTTATTTTGAAACATCGGGTTTGACATTGAGTGAAACGAAATCGCTCATGCTCGACCTCGGCTACGCAGGTACGATTCAAAAAATACTAACGTATATGTTCACCCAAGATACACACGGGCTGTATTTTATAGCAACTAAGTCTGGCACGCATATAATAAATAATCATACAGCAACAATGGCAGGAGTCTTTAAAGAAGACGTCAAGTGGTCAGAAGGATATATACTACTTGAGCGATCCCTTCTCTTAGAAAGCATCATGACTGCTCCGGTAGGCCAACTGGTGGATGTCCGTCTTGATAGCAACAACGACCTGATATTCTTCCACGGTCGTTTAGCGACGCCACAGAGGCAATTCCAGGATCTGAAAGCAGTTATGGATGGGGCTATTGCGGGAGTGGTTGATGGCTTCAGACTTAACATCGAATACAATACCCGCGAGATCGAGGATATATTCACAGGATATGCAAAATCACCCAGTGCCATACCAAGAGAAGCGTTTCACCTATTCAATATTGACGATGATTTTTCCGGCAATGGAATTATCAGTCCCATGCAACTATTCGGCTTTCACTAACCTCTTGCGTAATTGAATATGAATATGAATCATCAGACAAACGCGACTCAGCGGCAAGATATTATTTCTGTAGTGAGGTCTAGTGGAGCTTTTGACGAAAATTACTATAAGTTACAAGCCGCAGACCTAGGGCTGTCGCCTGAAAATGTGATTGAACATTATTTGACTGAAGGCTGGCTCAAAGGACTTAATCCTCACCCTTGCTTTGATACAAGATTTTATGTTCAACATAATGAAGATTTACGCAACAACAAGTTACATCCATTTATACATTTTATTATTCATGGCTATAAAGAGCACCGCCGTACTCGCACTGACTTCTCTTTAACAGAGTATAAATTGCGTCACCCTGAAATTGATCTCATGGAGATTAATCCACTCAAGCACTTTACAGTCCACTACGGGACTGGGGAGTCTTATTTTAGCCCACCTGGGGAGTCTGACAGTAGTAAAAACATACTAGACTATAACGTCAATCTGATTCTTGCAGAAGCTAAGAAGCTAAAGCTATTCGATTATGAATGGTATAAAAAGACCTACAATCCAGAATTCATCTCTGAAATAGATGCTTTTCAAGACTACCTACATAAATCGAAGTTCTCGCCTGTAAATCCCTCCCCACATTTCGATACTGAAACCTATCACCGCAACAACCTTGATGTATATCATGCTCAGATCAGTCCGCTATTTCATTACCTAATATCTGGAAAGAGGGAAGGAAGACTGAAGTCTGATGCAGTTAGCAGGTGGCTCCCTCAAGATCGAATCGACATTCCAATGAAGTTGACCAAAACTGCAGCGGAGCAAAAAATTGCTATTTGCCTTCATATTTACTACGAAGACTACATAGACAAATTCGCCGCTGCATTGACGACTTTCCCAGCCCAATTTGATCTTTTTATTACGTTAGCTAATGCAAGCCATAAAAGCTACGCCAATAAAACCTTCAAAAAGATCAAAAATCTGAGAAAATTAAAGACCAAATGTGTCCCAAATAAAGGCAGGAATTTTGGCCCTTTATTGGTAGAGTTTTCGCAAGACCTCCTAAAATATGATCTATTTTGCCACTTGCACTCGAAAAAATCTTTATACTCTGGACGTGAACAAACTCAATGGGCAGATTATTTGACAGAGTATCTTCTTAACGACTGTGCAGTTGTTAGAAGAGTATTGAATGCTTTTGCGTCGGACTCGACTCTCGGGCTCTACTACCCCACCACTTTTTGGATGATGCCTTCATGGGTGAATCACGTCACTATGAACAAGTCATATATGAGAGAGTGGCAAAATCAAATAGCATTTGATTGTCCGGATGGTTTTTTGACCTACCCCGCCGGGGGCATGTTCTGGGCCCGCCCTCAAGCTTTGATTGATATTTTGTCTCTAGACTACGGGTATGATGATTTTCCAAGCGAACCTCTTCCAAATGACGGTTCGAAACTCCACGCACTAGAGAGGATATTAGGTCCTGTAGCTCAAAAAAATGGCTTCAAACAGTTCTTTCATCATCCTGCGAGCGGCCACTTTACTGTAGATGAGGGCTTCATCACGTCAGGGTATAAAAGAACGATTGACAGTCTTTTGGCGGACTTACGCACATTCAGCCACATTACTTTCGATGTATTCGACACCTTAGTTCGACGAGAATTCACCGAACCTGATTACGCGAAATTTCTTTTAGGCGAAGAGTTGACTGCTAGCGGCGCTGTAGCCAGCGCAGCAGATTTCGTTCGTCTGCGAAATCATACTGAATATCAGCTACGTGCTAATAAAAACTTTCAAGGTGATGTCTGCATAATCGATGTATATGAAGAGCTAATCAAGCATTTACCTGAAGCAAGATTTGATCCATATGCACTGATGACTAGAGAGTTTGATCTAGACCTGAGCCTAATCACTGCAAAAGATGAGATGGTTGATGTATTTAATACTCTCGGCTCTATTGGCCACATTCTGTGGGTGATTTCTGACACATATTATACCCGCGATCAAATTGCCCTTATACTCAAAAAAGCTGGGGTAAGCGCGCCGCATAGATTGCTTATTTCGAGTGCCGAGCAGAAACGAAAAGATAATGGCACAATGTGGGCACTAGTTAAAGATGACCTAGCCCGCGAGGGGGTGTCAGCACATATTCATGTGGGAGACAACGTGGTGGCAGACTGTCAAATACCAGGCGATAGGGGTATATCTTCTATTCATATCCTGCATCCAGTTGATAAATGGCAGGCGTTAGGTTTTCCAGAATACAAACATACCTCGGATAGCTTTGATGCTAACAGTATATTGAAATGGGGAAAACTTGTAAGTGTAGTCGGCAGAGTGCCATTTCTTTAGAATGTAGGTCGTAAAAAACCGCCAATCCCACGTCAACTCACCTCGCACGACTGACGTGGGATAGTTCCCTGCACTTTGACATTATTTACGCTACTATCAATTGACTGAAATCTTCGTCAATTAAATTTAATTCGAGAATCAATCGCTCATTGCTAGCGAGATAACTAAGGAAGCACAATGGAGATATCAGAATTAGACAACCTTTGATGTAAAATACGTTATCAATATCAAGAGGAAATCGCATTAAAATATTATTCAGACAGAATCCGTAGGCCCTAGTAAATAACACACTAGCACACCTATCACAGAGAAAAAGCGCCGCCCCTTGGATGCGCTTCATCTGCAACGCTACATACTGGTCCACAGCATGAGCACTTCTAACAAGCTAACATTTTAAATTTATGCGTTAGCGAGGATTCTTTCTTCCCCATTGACAACCGCCACTATCTGTAATACCGAAAGATCAGGACATTCTTCATGCAAAATTATTTCGAACCCGCATCCTTCTGATTTAGCCATACCGGACTTCAACACATCCATTCTTGAATGATAGGTAACTTTGACCTTGGAAGCTAGCGAGCCATTAATGTAAACGCGTAAAGAGTCAGCTTTTTCGCCCTCTTCGTTTACCGCCCAGCCTCTAATTTCGGTACCGATTGACGTTTTAGTAATAGACTCAACAAAGCCTTTGCACGATCTAATTTTAAAGGAATCAAAGAAATTGCTATTGTCCGCAGCATGCCTCAGTTCCGCGAACAGCATATGACCATCTAAAGAAAAGTTCTTTTCATATTCAGACTTAGACTGAAGTAGTGCGGGAATCACATGAAAACCAATTTTGCGTTGCTCAAGGTGCTCTTTTAAAGCTTGCTCTGAAAAATCTTTGACACGCCCTACTAGTTTCTCCCTAGCAGACCTCTGGTAGCTTTCATAATTTTTATTGTGAAAATGAACATACACAATTGGCGTTCTGACCTCCTGATCGGACAGTTTTGCCTTGCCATTGTGATAACCCATATCAAGTTCTTTACATGCATCCTGCGCAAAGAAGCACTTACGCTGTACATCTCGACGCTTGTAATAATCACGAGCCAGCGGATTGTTATTGTATTCGCATCCAATCATGAGAACATGCGGTGAACCTTTGAAGGGTTCCAAGCAACTCCTAACTACTGAGGGAGAGGTACTTAAATTTTTGTCGCCAGCCTCAGCAACTAAAAATTCGTCACCGTCCAACGGAAAGAAGAAATCGTATTTCCTGAGACCCTCCAGCTCATGTATTTTTTGGGTGAATAATTTTCCTTTAGCTTCGAAATGCTGTCGGGTGTTATAGCTGTAATCAACATTAACACCAGCCAGCTCAGCCTTATTCAAAACCGAGAGAGTAGCTTCATCAACAGAACCGTTATCATAAATAAAAATATTCTCGGCCCCAAATAGCTTGGAGTGGTAAGTAATCCAGGCCTCGAGGAGCTGCCCTTCATTCTTCTGCATCATTAAACAAGCGATATTCATACGGGTAGCTGTTCCTATGCGCGTACCAACGACAGGCTGCTAGAGAACATGAGCCTGCGCCTATAGAAGCAGCTTAGCTGCATAGTGCTGCACTGTAAATGGGAAGATGGGGCCCAGAGCCAAAGATGTGGTCGGCTAGGCTACATTGAACCATCGGATGTCCTATCTGTCCTCCTAACGGCCAGAACCGCAATGATGGAAACACCGACCGAACTCTTACGCCTGGCAGTGGTCACTGCCACTACTGGGATCCGGATACGTTCATCTGTGCTTTTTCAGTCGGCCGAACGGTGTCTGTCTTTTCGATTAGGAGTGCCCCTCCCCCGATGGAACAAACGTGGTTGTCAAAACATATTGCATTGGTCCGACCTGATTGACCGTGTGAGGCTGCCACAGCCCAAGAAGTCTCGCCGCCGTTCAATATTGTGCACTCAGCTTGCTCAGATTTTAATCTGCCCCTAGCGATAATCCATCGGTCATCAGGTAATCCAGTCGTAAAAGCTGCACCTTCGTGAGAAAAATCCGGCCGCGCCAAGGCTAATCCCGCGCCTCCTCTGATAGCATTCTCAGCGTAGGTTGTTGTAGTATCCTCAGCTAAGGCGGAGGGTTGCCTGGTGATGATTTTTAGGGCCTGGCGCTGGGTACAACCTTAATATTTTGAAATAAGGGACTAACTATGATTCTCGTAACTGGTGGAGCCGGCTTTATCGGCTCGAACTTCGTACTACAATGGTGCGCTAACTCCGTTGAACCTGTCTTAAATTTAGATGCTCTTACCTATGCAGGCAACCTCACTAACCTGCAATCTATTAGTGATTATCAAGGTCACCAGTTCGTTCATGGTGATATCAGAGATAACACTCTCTTACAAAAGCTATTCGCAGATAATCGCCCTCGGGCGGTAATCCATTTTGCAGCAGAATCACATGTCGATCGATCTATTACCGGCCCTCAGGCCTTTATAGACACAAATGTCATGGGCACATTCCGCCTCCTTGAAGCAGCCAGGAAATTCTGGAATGACCTTGAAGGTCCAGAGAAGGAGTCGTTCCGCTTTCTGCATGTATCTACAGATGAAGTTTACGGCACTTTGGGACAAAACGAGCCTGCCTTTACTGAAACGACACCATATGCGCCAAACAGCCCATACTCAGCAAGTAAAGCAGCCAGCGATCATCTGGTGCGTTCGTATTTCCACACTTACGGGATGCCTGTACTTACCACCAATTGTTCTAACAATTATGGGCCATTCCATTTCCCTGAAAAGCTCATACCGCTCGTAATTGTCAACGCGTTGGCAGGGAAGCCATTGCCTATTTATGGTGACGGCCAGCAGGTCCGTGACTGGCTGTATGTTGAGGACCATTGCTCAGGTATAAGACGCGTCCTTGACGCTGGTTCGTTGGGTGAGACGTATAACATAGGTGGTTGGAACGAGAAAGCCAATATTGATATTGTGCGTATTGTCTGTGGCTTGCTAGATGAGCTTGCACCACCTGGATCCCGGCGTGTCATTAATCAGAAGACCGGCAAGGTGGTTGAAGCTTATTCAGAACTTATAACCTATGTTACCGATCGTCCAGGACATGACCGTCGCTACGCGATAGATGCACGCAAAATTGAGCGTGAATTGGGTTGGAAACCTGCTGAAACATTCGACAGCGGCATCCGGAAGACAGTCGCGTGGTACTTAGCCAATCAAGACTGGGTTAAAAATGTAATCGACGGTAGTTATCGCGAATGGATTGACAGTCAGTATAAGGTAGATCAGCAGTGAGAGTCCTTCTGCTGGGCAAAAACGGCCAAGTTGGCTGGGAGCTTCAGCGCGCCCTAAGCGTGCTCGGCGAAGTTGTGGCGCTTGATCGACGCCGCGCCAGCACGCCCTACGGGGAGCTGACAGGGGACATATCAGACCTTGAAGGTCTACGGCATACCATTCGCGCTGTGTCGCCACAGGTTATTGTAAACGCAGCCGCCTATACAGCAGTGGATATGGCTGAAAGCGAACGCGACTTTGCCCAGATCGTCAACGCGCTGGCTAGCCAGGTTATGGCTGAGGAGGCCAATCAGCTCAATTCCTGGCTAGTTCACTATTCTACCGACTATGTGTTTGACGGCACGGGCACTACTCCTTGGAAAGAAACCGACAATGTCGGCCCGGTTAACCATTACGGTGCCACCAAACTCAAAGGTGAACAGCTGATACAAGCGTCGGGCTGCAAGCACCTGATTTTCCGTACCAGCTGGGTGTATGCCGCACGGGGCAACAATTTCGCCAAGACTATGCTACGCCTGGCCAAGGAGCGTTCCGCACTCAATGTAATCGCTGACCAGGTAGGGGTGCCTACGGGGGCGGAGTTACTAGCGGATGTGGCTGTAGCTGCGCTGCAACAAGCGTGGCGTAAACCTGAGCTAAGCGGGGTCTACCACCTGGCGCCAACGGGCGAAACGACCTGGCATGCATATGCCAGCTATGTTATTGAGTTCGCACGGAGTCATGGCGAAGATCTCGTGGTCGAAGCCGTGAATCCGATTGCTACTACCGAGTACCCTACCCCGGCCAGTCGCCCGTTGAATTCACGCTTGGATACCGCCAAGCTTCGCAACTCTTTCACGCTGCACTTGCCTGACTGGCAAAGTGGTGTAACCCGTATGCTCATGGAAGCTCTGAACAAATGAACACAACCAATCGTAAAGGGATCATTCTGGCTGGTGGTTCCGGAACGCGTCTGCACCCCGCAACGCTTTCTGTTTCGAAGCAGCTCTTGCCTGTTTATGACAAGCCGATGATCTACTACCCGCTGGGCACCTTGCTGCTGGCAGGTATTCGCGACATTCTAATCATTTCTACCCCACAAGATACGCCGCGTTTCGAGCAGCTTCTTGGCGACGGCAGCCAGTGGGGCATCAACCTGACTTATGCCGTGCAGCCGAGCCCGGATGGCCTGGCGCAGGCCTTCACGATCGGTGCTGACTTCATCGGCAACGCCCCCTCGGCCCTGGTGCTAGGCGACAACATTTTCTACGGCCATGACTTCCAGTCGCTGCTGTTGAACGCAGGTCAGCGTGAAGCAGGTGCCTCTGTATTCGCCTACCACGTGCATGATCCGGAACGATACGGTGTAGCCGAATTTGACGAAACCGGCCGTGTACTATCGCTTGAAGAGAAGCCGAAAGTACCGAAGTCCAGCTACGCAGTGACCGGCCTGTATTTCTACGACAACCAGGTTGTGGATCTAGCGCGTGACCTTAAGCCGTCTGCTCGCGGCGAACTGGAAATCACCGACCTCAACAATCTTTACTTGCAACAGGAACAACTGCAGGTGGAGATCATGGGCCGTGGTTATGCATGGCTGGACACAGGTACTCACGACAGCTTGCTCGAAGCCAGCCAGTACATTGCAACCATGGAGCGCCGCCAAGGGTTGAAAGTGGCTTGCCCGGAAGAGATCTGCTTCCGCGCCGGCTGGATCAATGCTGAGCAGCTTGAGCGCCTAGCCCAGCCACTGCTCAAAAACGGCTATGGCCAGTACCTTCGTAACCTGCTTAATGAGAAGGTGTTCTAATGCACGCAACTCCTCTGGCCATCCCCGAAGTCTTACTGTTCACCCCTAAAGTGTTCGGCGACGAGCGTGGCTTCTTCTACGAAAGCTTCAATGCCAACGTATTCAGCGAATCCACCGGCCTGCGCCCGGATTTCGTACAGGACAACCATTCACGTTCTGTGAAGGGCGTTCTGCGCGGTCTGCATTACCAACTGCCACCGCACGCCCAAGGCAAACTGGTGCGTGTCGTGCAAGGTGAGGTCTTCGACGTAGCGGTCGATATCCGTCGGTCCTCCCCAACTTTCGGCAAGTGGGTGGGTGCGGTGCTTTCGGCAGAGAACAAAAACCAGCTGTGGATCCCGCCAGGATTCGCACATGGCTTTGTCACGCTGAGCGATACCGCCGAGTTCTTGTACAAGACTACAGACTTCTATTCGCCCGTCAGCGAGCGTTGCATTGCTTGGGATGATCCTGAGGTCGGTATTGATTGGCCGATTGACTTCACCCCTAGCCTCTCGGGCAAGGATCAACTTGGTGTAGCCCTGGCCAGCGCTGAAGTGTTTGAGTGATTAATCGACGGGGTTAGGATCCGAGAGGCTTGACCCCGTTAGCCATTCAAAAGTGTGCAGTTGAACTTGCTCGCGTCTCGCCGATCAAGGCACTGATGAGTGCTTAGTCGAGAATTTTCAATTCATCTCAGAATAGCCCCCTTCCTTGTAGTCCATTTCCCAAACATACTCTCACCGCCTTTTTTCGATTGCCGTTGCCTGAGCGCAGCTCTAGTCTCAGTCTGTCGTTGCTCATCAACGACCGGCTTTGACAGGCCGTTTTCGACAATGAGGGTATGGTCACCACTATGGTGGCTGTGCGTGGGGCACGTTCGCGTGCGCCGGGTTGTTACCTCTGTCGACCGGTCTGTCAACCCACGCACAGCTGCCACCCACTTGTTTGACAGCAATAGGTGTCGGCCTCATCGACAGAGGTTGCACATGCTAAAGATCGTCCCCGACCCACCCCACCAAATCCTCTCCCTGGAAGACACCTTGATCCAAGCCAGGGACTACGGGCTCTGCGCAGCAACCGTCGCCCATCAGGCACTCCTACAACAGCCCAAGTCACCGGCATCGATTCTGATGATGGCATCCATGCATGAAATAGAGGCACTGCGTGCTCTGCTCGAGTCAGCGCTCATACAGGTACAGATGCCAAACGGAGCTGGAGCCGTGCACTGACGCACAGGTGTGTTGGCTGGGCGGGCCCTTCGCGGGCAAGCCCGGTCCCATTGACGGGTACGAAATGCAAAGGGGGGGGGTGTACAGTGACTACTGCTAATCACGGCTTCACCGTCGGCAAGACCAAGTTCTACCAAGGCGAGCAGCAGACTCAACCGCTGTTCTGTATCGAACCGGGCATACCTTGCGAACACGCCCGTGCGCAAGCGTCGGAATTGATGGGTTATGCCCAGGAACTCACCATCAGCGGCTTGGTGGACGAAAACCCCAAGCTGGTCTGGGCAGCGTATTACCTGGGTGCGCTGGCCAAGACGCTGATGGATGATGCGGAAGCTGGCATGGCTAACTAAGTATTCACCCGGTCGCCAGAATGCTTGAAAAACACCTGCAATAAAAAACCCCGTAAGCGCGGCAGTATCACGCTTACGGGGTTTATGGTTAGCCTGCCCTGCCGGGTGGCTGCCCCGTCACTTCACCTGTTCTGCAACGCCCAGCACATGTTTCTTGAGCACGGTCGCACTCTCGCTCCAGCGCAACCAAGGCATCTGCGCAGACAGCGGGTGAGCGTTTTTCTGGAACAGCTCTATCCACTCCGTCAGCGCCTTGGCCAAGGCTTCAGGCGCCTGGCCCTGGAAGTAGTAGGCATGGTCACCGGCCACCTCGCGGAACACCGGAATGTCCCGCGCGATGATCGGCAGTTTTTGCTGGGCTGCCTCGATCAGAGGCAAGCCAAAGCCTTCAGCTTCCGATGCTGCAACAAGTGCAGAACACGATGCATACAGGTGGTTGAGGTTGGTATCGCTCAACCCTTCCAGCCAGAACAGCCGCTGCCCCATCTCAGGGTGCGCACGCAAGTGCCCGGTCAGGCCTTCTACTGCCCACCCTTCCTTGCCCACCAGCACCAGGTTCAGGTCGCAGCCTTGCGCCCACAGCAATTCGAAAGCAGCCAGGGTCTGGTGGTGCCCTTTGCGGGGCTCCAGCGTACCCACCATGAGGAACGTCGGCGCTGCAGCCAGGCGCGCCTCCAGGCCTGGGTCCAAGTCGGGTTTAGCGTCCAGCTCAGCGGGTGTTTCAATATCCGCGCCCAAGTGGAAATGCCCAATGGATGGCAGCAACTTCAGGCCTTCGTGCTGCTGGAGCCATTGTTTTACATCTACGGCAACCGCCGCGGATATGGCAATGACGCTGTCCGCATAGCGGCCAATGGAGCGCATCCAGTTGGTGAACGCGCCATCGATGCCCGGGTAGGCGAAGCGTGGGTGCAGCAGCGGGATCAGGTCGTACACCACGAAGTGGATGCTCACACCTGCGCGGCGCATGCGCTCGAGTTCGGAGTTGAATTCCGGGAACAGATGCGCGCTCAGGTCCAGGCCCAGGAAAACATCACCAACACTGTATTCCACCGGTTTTTCGTGGGCCGATGCAACATAGTCGTTGGCACCCGGGTAATTGCTGGCAATACGGTAGCCGTGGCCTGACACGCCGAACACTGGCACCACCTGGTAGTCTGTCCCCTCGGCCGCCTGGAATTCGCCAATCACGCGTTTAACGACGCGCTGGATGCCTGTTCTGGCATCACGGAAGTACAGTTCGGACACGTCCACCAGCAGTTTGCGTGGCGCGGTAGCGACCACACTGGGGTTTGCCTCACGCTGTACGCCCACCAGAGGATCCAGGTGCCTGCGCGCAAACAACAAGGCCTGCACGGTGGCGTCCAGACGCCCGGAGATACGCCCCCAGCTGCGGTCCTGTATCCACTGCTCCTGCCGGGCAACCAGTTCGCCGGCCTTGGCGGGGCTGTCTTCCAGCTCGGCAATCGAAGCCACAATGTCGTCTGCCTGGCTACCGGACATGCGCCAAGTGGCCTCGGACAGGTCGGAGAAGATGTGAATAGGGCTGACCAGCACTGGTTTGAGCGTAGCCAGGCCAATGGTCACCGCAGCACTGGCACTCTCCTGGGTTTCTTTATAAGGGAAGATGACGTAGTCGGCCGCACTGAGAATGCGCAGGCATTCCTGAATGGGCAGGTAGTCGGTAATCCAGTTGATGTTGTGCTCCACCTGCAGCTCTTCGGCGCGAGCGCGGTAGGCATTGAGGGTTTGCTCACTGCGGGCATCCAGAATGGAGTGCAGGCCGATCATGCGCACGTTGCGGCCAGTGGCTCGCTCCAGCGGGCGAATGGTTTCGATCAGCGTATCGATGCCCTTGTGTGACAGGATGAAGCCGAAACAGGCGATGACCAGGTCGTGCTGGTCAATGCCCAGTTCCCCGCGTACCCCGTCAGCGCTGCCTGCAGGCAATGGCGACATTACGCCCAGGCCAATCATCATCACGTTGGCACTGAGCCCAAGCACCAGCAGGTTGTTGAGGTCTTCGGGCTTGTGCACGATGACCCGGTCGAGCTTGCCCAGTGCACGGATTGCAGTGTCAGACACCCTGTGATCTGCAATCAGGGGTTGAGTGGAGTGCAGCTCCAGAATCACTACTTTGCCTTGAGCATGCAGGGAGGCCAGGCGCTGGCAGATTTCTTCGTTGAGCGCGAACAGGCTGGGCTGGTGCTGCACGATAATCACATCCGCTGCCGCGCACGCATCGTTGCCCAACACATCGAACACCGCTTTGGCATCACCCAGCTTCCAGGCTGGCTGATACTCGACACCGTCCATTGGGGCGGTTCGCTCATCGCAATAGACGGTGATGTCGTAATGACTACGGTCAAATTCGCTCATCAGCGACTGGCTGTACTCCGCCACCCCGCATTTGGTCGCCCAAGGCCCCACAACCACGAGCTTGGCTTTGCCGCTCTGCACAGGCTCCTGGTTTTTCAGCCACTGGGCACTGGCCAGCACGGCCTGGGCGCTTTGCTCCCAGGTGTAGGCGCCGCGGATAAGCTCGATAC
The DNA here is from genome assembly GCF_016647875.1 of Pseudomonas sp. S36. Taxonomy (NCBI): domain Bacteria; kingdom Pseudomonadati; phylum Pseudomonadota; class Gammaproteobacteria; order Pseudomonadales; family Pseudomonadaceae; genus Pseudomonas; species Pseudomonas sp. S36. The sequence continues at coordinate 26,377 of NZ_JACVVG010000043.1, forward strand.
CCTCACGCCTGCGCTGCTCCAGCCCGGCGTCACCGGCGAGCACTTTGTCATGCAACTCACGCATCTTGCGGCCGAGCGCTTCCTTGTCAGGCTCTACCCAGCACGAATTGGCGCTGCCCAGGTGGCTACCAGACTTGGCGAACAGGAACGGTATCAGCTCGGCAGTACGCAGGGTGCAGAAGTCAACGTGGGCGCCAAAGCCGGTAACGATGACCGGAAGCCCAAGTGCCAGGGCTTCGGCGGCAGGCAGGTTGAAGCCTTCTCCGCGTGTAGGCAGCACAAGCGCTTGTGCCGACCGATACAGGCCGATGATGCCTTTGTCATCCATCGGGCTCTCGTCAACCACCACGGCAGGCAGGTTGCTGCGCCCTGCGGACAGTTCGTTCAACAGCTCGTGTACCCGGTTATGTGGGTTCGGGAACGTCTTGATGTACAGCTCTACGTTATCGTCACTGGTAAAAGCATTGAGGTAGCCTTCCAGCAATACATCAGGCCCTTTGCGCTCGAACATCGACGAGATATGCAGGAAGCGTACTGGCTTGCCGGCTGTAGGGCGCAATGTCTCGATTGGGGGTTCGTCATTGCCGATGATGTGGTCTACGCCCATCGGGCAAACGAAGACCGGAAGACGGCAGCCGGAATCCTGCAGCACCTTTTTCACGAACGAAGCGGCCACGATCACGCCGTCGAAATGCTCGTTCAGGAAGGTGACAGTGTCGAAAGGTATGGCGGTTTCTTCCCAGAAAAACACAACCATGCGCATACCGGCAGCTTGCAGGTCAGTGATCATCGGGTAGTGGTGAACGATGGACAGCACGTCGCTTTCCAGTTCGCCTTCCAGGGTGTTGCCCACCGCTTGGGTCAGGCCCTTCTGGCGTTCGGGAATATCGATCGGGTTGTCATAGGCCTTGCCATGGTATGGCTGAAACGCCAGCCGGCCTTCGAGCAGGTCGAACATGGCCAGCCCCAGCCCGCGGTTGACGATGGCCAGGCTATAGTGCCCTTCAATATGGCCAGTCATGCGCACACTGTTGAAGCCCGCTGCATGCGGTTGGTCTCGCAGGTACATGGCTTCTGGCAGCAAGGGTGCCTTGGGGTACACGGCGAAGCTGACGCGCGAGTAATCCACACCGGTGAAACTCGCACTCGGCATGCCGGGTGTGGCCATGGGCTGAACCAGCAAGCCACGGTTTTGCGCGAACAGCTTGAGGCGGTGGTGTACGCCGGGGAAGCGGCGCAATACGCGGTTGACGTTGGTGCGCAAGGTGGGGTTGCGCAATACCGCACCGAGGGTTTTGAGCGCAGCTGGGCGCACGGCGGCCTTGGCACTGTCCAGCAGGGTGCGTGCTTCACGCTCACGCAACATCTGCTCGATGGCCGCCAGCCGCTGGTCCAGTTGATTGATGCTGCTGCCCAGTACCTCGATGTCGCCTTTTAGCTGTTGCTGGAAGGTGCGGTCACGGCCAGCACGGTCGTCCAGGCTATCGACATCTTTTTTAAGCTGGAAGAATTCGGACTGGAACCGGTCGATGCTGTGGGCAAACTCGACGTTTACTTCACGCACCTGTTCCAGCGCGGCGTGGTTGCTGCTGGTGGCTTCATCAAGCGCATCGAAGTGTGCCTGAAGCTTACCTTCGTAGCGCTCTGCCAGGCTGTCGAGGGTAACCCCATACTCCCGGCTGAAGGCGCTGTCAAACTCGGCCAAGGTGGTTGCAGGCGCAGCCTTCTGGGCGACCACGGCGTAATCCTGGCTCACGCCATGGAATACGTTAAGCATCTGCATGTCTTCAACTGCCGGTATGGGCGTTGGTTCTTGCAGACGCATCACGGTGTTGCGGCCGAACCCTTCGTACTCCACCAGGAAGCTCAGCAACAGGCTGGGGACCGGGCGTTCGTGGGACGGGTCGAGGTAAAAATTGTTGGTGCCTACCACCAGGTTTTCGGCGTTGGGTGTTTCCAGAATGAGCAAGCCGCCTGGCACCAGCACACGCAGGGCTTCGGCCACCAGCGTTTGCAGGCTGTTGAACGGAATATGCTCAGCCAGGTGGAAGCCCGAAACCAGTACCTGGCTGTTATCAGGCAACGACTGGAGTTTGCCTACGGCGTCGGTGTTCTCAACACTGAAGCCGTTGATACGGCACGCTTCAAGCATGCCGTCATCAAGGTCGACACCGGCTACGGCAAAGCCCTGGCGCGCCAACAGGCTCATCCATTCACCCCTGCCACAGCCCAGGTCGATGGCCTTGCGTGCCTGATCAAGGCCCAGCAAAGGCTCGAGGAAGGGCTGGTACACCTGCAACCTCTCGGTAATCAGCTCCGCCGACCCGCGGTAGCGGTCCTCGAAAGCGCGATAGAAAGGTTTTTTCACCGAATACACTCCACAGCTGTAGGCACCCACGCCATTCCGACAAATTGAGGCTTCGAGGTATTCACCACATTGAATACCAGGGCAAGGTCTCGCCACTCATAATTAGTGCCGATATGCACATCGTTGGCATGCAATGCCACGGCCACCGAATAAGAGCCGGGGCCCAGGTTCATATCGAAGGCGAAACGAAACTCGACCTTTTCATTGGCTGCCAGCGTTTTCATCGCCTGGCCCAGGTGATGGGTATTGGTACCGTAGACGTGCTGGCCCAGGCGGTCCTTGATGACGTAGCCCACTACCAGTTCTGGTATGGCTTCGTGGGTTTCAACCTGCACACTCAGTGTGACCGGGTCACCCACCGCCACGAACTCCACCGCTTGCCCGGCCGCATCGTAAAGCGCTACCGCTTCAATGGTCGCCTCGCCACTGCCGGACTGGGTCTGCATGCTGCCGTCGGCAAGCTCTTTTACCTGGACGGTGCTGTTTTCTTTCTCGGCGATCAGCGCGTTGTAGTAGTCCATCACCTGCTCAGGAGGGCCGTCCTTGATGATCGAGCCGTTCTCGAGCAACAGCGCACGGCTGCACAGCGACTGAATGGCACCACGATCATGCGAGACAATGAGCAACGAAGTGCCTTGGCGCTGGAATTCGCGAATGCGCTCGAAGCTCTTGTGCTGGAAGTAACTGTCCCCCACCGACAACGCTTCGTCGACAATCAGGATTTCTGGCCTAAACGCAGTGGCAACGGCAAACGCTACGCGCATCTGCATACCGCTAGAATAGGTGCGGACCGCTTCGTCGAAGTATTCGCCGATTTCCGCGAACGCCTCGATGTCATCGATTGCGCCTTCGATCTTCTCGGCACTGAAGCCCATCAGGCCCGCCGCATGGTACACATTCTGGCGGCCGGTCAGCTCAGGGTTGAAGCCCATGCCCAGTTCCAGAATCGCAGCGATCCGGCCGTTGACATGCACCTGCCCCTGGGTGGGCTGCAACGTCCCGGTGATCATCTTCAACAGGGTAGACTTGCCGGCGCCGTTCTGGCCGATAATGCCGATGGCTTCACCTGGCTCAATGGCAAAGTTGATATGCCGAAGCACCCAATGCTCGCTGGACGCACCGACCGGCAGGTAAAACCAGGTGGCGATGCGCTGCCACTCGGAACGGTAGGTTTTATAAGCCTTGCCAACATCACTTACCGATAACAGGCTCATAGTACGTCCACCATTTCAGGAACCGAGCGACGGAACAGGAACAAGCCAAGCAGCAACAAGCCCAACGAGATGCAGACCATGGTGACCACCTGGCTGAAATCCGGTGCCTTGGCGTACACCAGCACATCGTGATAGGCCGTAACGATAGGGTACATGGGGTTGTAGGTAAGCGTGCCCCGCAGGTAATCCGGGATCACGTTGACCATGTAAACGATCGGCGTGAACCAGAACAGCACCTGCAGAATAATGGGCACCACCTGGCCGATGTCCCGCAGAAACACGTTGAGAATACCCAGCACCAGGCCAATGCCAACCGACAGCGCCACAACGATCATCACCAGTGGGATCAACCAGAACACCTGGGCGGTGGGGTAATGGCCCAAGAGTGCGAAAACGGTCATTACCGCCAGGAACAGCAAGGCGTTATTGAGCAGGCACGACCCCACCACGATGACGGGCAGCGTGATGCGCGGGAAGCGCATCTTCTTCATGATGTTGCCCTGCTCTATGAAAAGCGTGAGGCAGCGGCTGACGATTTCGGAAAACAGGTTCCAGGCCAGGATGCCTGCCATCAGGTACAAGGCGTATGCATATTTGTTGTCGATGCCGGGCAGCTTGGCTGCCAGGACATTGGAGAGGATCAATGCATAGATCGCAACCTGGGCTAGCGGGTGAATGATCATCCATAGCCCACCAAGCTTGCTGCGCGCGAAGCGTGAAACGAATTCATTCTTGATGGACGAGATAATGAAGCCACGGTAGCTCCACACGCCCTTGATCATGCCAAACATAACTAACCTCGGATTAGGGCGGCGATGCGCGAAACCTGTTCGTTGACCAGAGCTTCATCCCCCCGGCTTTCAACGTTCAAGCGCAGCAGCGGCTCGGTGTTGGAACCACGCAGGCTGAAGCGCCAGTCGGCGAACTCCACGCTGATGCCGTCGGTGCGGTCGACGGTTGGGTTTTGCGGCAGGTAATGGGCCAGGATCTTTTCGATAGTGCCTTTTACATCTGCCACCTCGTAGTTGATCTCGCCGCTGCAGGGGAATTTGGCGATTCGCTCATCTACCAACTGGGCAAGGGTTTTGCCGGTAACGCTCATCAGCTCAGCCACCAACAACCACGGGATGTTGCCGCTGTCGCAGTAGGCGAAGTCGCGGAAGTAGTGGTGGGCGCTCATTTCACCGCCGTACACGGCGTCTTCGGCGCGCATGCGCTCTTTGATGAAGGCATGGCCGGTCTTGCTCTGGATGGCGACGCCACCGGCCGCTTCAACCTGCTCGATGGTGTTCCAGGTCAGGCGCGGGTCGTGGATGATCTTGCTGCCTGGGTGTTTGGCCAGCAGCATTTCGGCCAGCAGGCCCACCACGTAGTAGCCCTCGATGAAACGGCCTTTGTCGTCGAAGAAGAAGCACCGGTCGAAGTCACCGTCGAAGGCGATACCCATGGCGGCCTGGGTATCCAGCACTGCCTGGCGGGTCAAATCCCGGTTTTCAGGCAGCAGCGGGTTGGGGATGCCGTTGGGGAAATTGCCGTCCGGCTCGCCGTTGATGATGGTGATATCCAGCGGCAGGCGTGCCTTGAGCAGTTCGATCACAGGCCCAACCGCACCGTTGCCCGGGTCGGCCAGCACCTTCAGCGGCTTGAGCGATGCCACGTTTACGTAGGTGAGCAAGTGGTCGATGTAGGCCGTCTTGTCGAACGCTTCGCGCACACTGCCGGCAGTTGCTGCAGGCTCACCCAAGTCACCTGCTTCGACACGCTGGCGAATGTCGTTCAGCCCGGTGTCGCCGCTGATCGGGCGCGACTGTTCGCGCACCAGCTTCATGCCGTTGTAACCCTTGGGGTTATGGCTGGCAGTAATCATCACGCCGCCATCGGCCTGGTGATGGCTGGTAGCGAAATACACTTCCTCGGTACCGCACAGGCCGATATCGATCACGTCGGCCCCACCTTCGGTCAGGCCCTTGATCAAGGCAAGGGACAAACCCGGGCTCTCCAGGCGCATGTCACGCCCCACCACATAAGTGCGGCCGCCAAGCTGGGCCACCAGCGCGCGGCCAATGCGGTAGGCCACGTCATCATTAAGGTCGGCAGGCACTTGGCCGCGGATGTCGTAGGCTTTGAAACAACGGGTCTGAATAGGTGGGTACATGGGTCTCACTCGGTGCGTTGACGCCTTGGCGTCAACGATCTGAACAGGGGTAGCCGGCGATGGGGGCGACCGAAGACCGGCCCGGTGCCAGGGATGGCAACGACGGGCCGAAGGGAGAGCCTGGACTCAGGCGTCGCAACGACCGTAGTTGTCCTCGAAGCGGACGATGTCGTCTTCGCCGAGGTAGTCGCCGCTTTGTACTTCGATGAGCACCAGGTCGATCACGCCTGGGTTTTGCAACCGGTGCTGGTGGCCGGCGCGGATGAACGTGGACTCGTTGGTGTTGAGCATCAGTTCCTTGTCATCGTTGACCACCACGGCCATGCCGCTGACCACAATCCAGTGCTCGCTGCGGTGGTGGTGCATTTGCAGGGACAGGGATGCCTTTGGCTTGACCACGATGCGCTTGATCTTGAAGCGGTCGCCGTCTTCCAGGGTAGTGTAGGTACCCCATGGGCGGTGCACGGTGCGGTGCAGCAGGTGTGCAGAGTGGCCATCGCCTTTCAGGCGCTTGACGATATGTTTCACGTCTTGAGCGTGGTCTTTATGGGCGATCAGCAGGGCGTCGGGGGTGTCGACCACCAACAGGTCCTGTACACCGACCAGCGCCGCCAGGCGATCTTCAGTGCTGACGTAGTTGTTGCTGGAACCGTGCGCGACCACTTCGCCTTCGAAGCGGTTGCCGGCTTCGTCTGGCGGGGTGAGTTCGCTGACCGCGTTCCACGAGCCGATATCGCTCCAGCCGATGTCGCACGGAATGGTGGCCACCTTGCGGGAGCGCTCCATCAAGGCGTAGTCGATGGAAATATCCGGGACGTTGGCGAAGGTGTCTGCATCCAGGGCAAGGCAGCTGTAGCCTTTGCCCGTAGTTTGGCGCGACGCTTCAAGGGTGAGTTGCACGGCTTCGAGCACATCGGGCGCATGGGCCTTGAACTCGTCAATGACGGTGCCAACCTGGAAGCAGAACATGCCGGCGTTCCAGAAGTAGTTGCCAGCTGCCACGTAGGCCTCTGCGGTGGGGGCATCGGGCTTTTCGACAAAACGTGCCACCTTCAACCCACCGTCCAGCGCGCCATCTGCAGCCGCCTCGATGTAACCGAAGCCTGTTTCAGGGTACTGAGGCTTGATGCCGAAGGTGACCAGCCAGCCCTGCTCGGCCAGGTGCACAGCCTTGCTGACCGCCTGGGAGAAAGCAGCTTCGTCCTGGATAAGGTGGTCGGCTGCAAGCACCAGCATGTAGGCCTGGGGACCGTGAGCCTGATGCAGTTGCAATGCTGCGGCGGCCACAGCGGCGGCGGTGTTGCGGCCAAACGGCTCAAGGATATAGCCCTGAGGGTGGCCTTGGGTATTGATCGCGCGGTATTCGTCTTCGGTCTTGAACAGCAGTTCGCGATTGGTGACGGTAAGCACTTCAGCAACGCCGTCGAGCTTGGACGCGCGCAGGAAGGTCTTCTGAATGAGGTTTTGCCCATCGGGCAAGGTCATGAACGGCTTTGGGTGAGCCTCACGGGAAACTGGCCACAAACGGCTGCCAACGCCACCGGATAGAATTACCGGGATCAATTCCATATTCGGGTCCTTAACAGCCACTTGATGATCATTGACAAGTGACCGGCATGAGTCTTAATTCTGATCGGCACTGCGCACAGTGCAACGTCGCTAAGTTACGCGCCCAGCGTGTGTAATCCCTGGCTATCCATAGGCTCAAGACGCAAGCATCATCGGGCAAGAATACCAGAGAAACCGCTTTGTAGCTTGCACTGCACCTGCAACCCGCGCGGGCTGCGAGCCTTGTTTATGCAAGCATTTCGCCTGGGCCGGCGAAGGCTGATGATCCGTGGTGACTATCAGACAGCACCTGCCGTCATCGTTCCCTGCGCAGGGCGCTTATGTTGCGATTTTTACCTTGGTCGGCCAGCCTAGCGCCAGCAAACGCTGACGCAGCGCCCTTGCAAGTTGCTTCTTGGCTTTGCTCTCTCCATGCACGAGCACGACTTCCTCAGATTTAGCAGAGAGGCCGGTGGCAAACGCCACTAACCCAGCCTGATCAGCATGCCCCGAATATCCCTTCAAGGTGGTGACCTTGGCCCTGACCTCATACCCCTCCCCCTCCAGATCGACCTGCCCAACGTCGTTGGAGCCCTCCAATGCCTGTATCACCGCCCCTGGCGTACCCCTGGCCTGATACCCGACGAACATCACCTCATGCCGCCGATCGCCAAGCATGGCCTTGAGGTAATTGACGATTCGCCCACCCGAGCACATACCGTTGCCGGCAATCACGATGGCCGGGCGACCGGTGCTTTTCAGGTAATTGACCACCTGTTGGTGGCGGGCATGGGTATCCACGCAGATCAGCTGACCGAAGGCCAGCGGGTCACGGCCGGCAGCACGCCGCGCCCTCGCCTCTTCATTCCAGAATGCATGTAGTTCTCGATACACAGCCGTGATGCGCTGGGCCAACGGCGAGTCGAGGATGATGGGCAGTTGCGACCAATCGACGGGCTCGCCGTCTGGAGAACCACCTACCCTGCCCAACAGCGCTTTGCGGTACAGCACCTCATCCAGTTCGTACAGCAGCTCTTGGGTGCGGCCCAGGCTGAAAGCCGGGATCAGAATGGTGCCCTGGTCCGCCAATGCCTGGTCGATAGCGGCTTCCAGCCTGTGTACACGGTCGCTGGGGTTTGGGTTCAGGCGGTCGCCGTAGGTGCTTTCCAGCACCAGCACATCTGCCCGCTCCGGGGGCTTCAGTGGGCGCAGCAACGGGTTGTTGCCCGCGCCAAGGTCGCCTGATAACACATAACGCCGGCTGGCCTGGCCGTACTGGATATCGCACTCCACGTAGGCCGAACCCAGCAAGTGGCCTGCGCGCTGCAGGCGAACCCGGCAGATTATGTCGGGCTGCTCCAGCACTGGGTGCCATTGTTCAAATGGCAGTGGCACAAGCAGGGTGCTCACCAATTCAAGGTATGTGGACACATGGGCAGGGTCGCTGCTGATACCCAGCCTGTAGGCGTCTTCAAGTACGAGTGGCAGCAGCTTGGCAGAGGGCTCGCTGCACAGTATCGGCCCGCGATAACCCGCGGCGAGCAGTGCGGGGATACGGCCAACGTGGTCGAGGTGCACATGGGTGATGATCAGCGCACGGACGCCCTTGATATCGAATGTGAGCGCTGCGGCGTCCGCCTGCGGTATGGCATCGGCGCCCTGCTCCAGGCCACAGTCGACCAGCAGGCTTACACCGGTAGCAAGGTGCAGTTGGTGACACGAGCCGGTGACACCACGGACTGCACCATGGTGGAAGAGGGTTGGGAATTCCATGCGGGGCGGGCTCGCTGGGGCCGAAAACGAAGGGGGCAATTACTCCATTTCAGCCAGCGCATGCAAAGGTGGGCGTTTCCTAAAATAGGGTAGGAAATTTCCTTAATTACCGTTCAGGGCAGCTTCCCGGGCTGATGCCCTGATCTTGCGTTTGCTGCGTTGTACGCCGTACGCACCCAACAGTGGGCCGATTGCCAAGCCTACGACCAGCGCAGCCAGCACCACGACAGCGACCGGCACAGCGGGGGCCGTCCAGCTGAACAGGGTAAGGGCTACGACCTGCTGGTTTTCCAGCACGAAAAACAGCACCACGGCTGCCAGCAGCAGCACGAACAGTAGAGTAAAGGCGCGCTTCAGGTTACGCATTGTATGGCTCCTTGGTTGATCAGGCTTCGGCTTCGTCTTCTTCGTTTACCCGATCACGCAATTCTTTGCCGGGCTTGAAGTGCGGGACGAACTTGCCTTCGAGGCTGACCGACTGGCCGGTCTTGGGGTTGCGGCCTACGCGCGGCGCGCGATAGTGCAGCGAGAAGCTGCCAAAACCGCGAATTTCAATGCGGTCGCCAGTAGCAAGGCATTGTGACATCTGCTCAAGCATGGTCTTGATGGCCAGCTCTACGTCCTTGGACGAAAGCAGCCCTTGATGGGTGACAATACGTTCGATCAGCTCCGACTTCGTCATATTTTTCCCTTCGTTATCAAGCAGCTAGATCATTGCTTAATCAGGTTGTAGCACGCATGGAGGGATTTGAACAGTGTGGTTCTTGACTTAATAAAAAAATTCAAGATTGGAACTTTACGATATTGCTCTTGCGGGTGAGGGGTTGGGGGTGGCGCCGGGGTGTATGGCGGGCGAGTTGCGGTGGCTGTGAGATCAAGCGCCGCGCGGGCGGCGCTCGATCTGCGCACCACTAAACAAATCCCGTCAT
>NZ_JACVVG010000044.1:0-35620 GCF_016647875.1 Pseudomonas sp. S36
ACAAGCGTAGGAGCGAGCGCAGCTCGCGATGCGCCGCGCGGGCGGCGCTCGCTCTGCGCGCCACCACAAAAATCACGTCCTGCCCATGGCTGCCATTACGCAATCCACGTCGGCCCTCACACCGACCGTTTTTGTGGGAGACGGGTGTGAGCGCGCACAGGTGCCCGTATTGAGTATGCGCAGCGTCAGCATGGCCCCACCAGGCCGCCGCTGCCGACCAGATACGCCACCGGCCCGCCCGCAGCGGCTTGAAGCGGCTCGATTACCATGACCGGGGATTGGGCTGCGCAGCCCGTGAGCAAGGGGCGAGATCCATCCGTTGCCGGAAGTACGCCAAGCGGTAGCGGCCGGCCCAGCGGGCATAAGGGCGCGATGATAGAGGGTGCCATGGCATGACGCGAGGATCAGTTATGGCAATGAGCTATGGCCCCCCACTAGTCCCCCGCGCCCCTGACTGAACACCCAATGGCGACTCAGCCCCTTGAACGGTGTGATAATGCCCGTAACCCAAAAGGCCCAGTCATGCTGACCATCTCCAACAACGTGCACCTGCCCGATGCCGATATCGAACTGACCTACATTCGCGCCCAGGGCGCGGGGGGGCAGAACGTCAACAAGGTTTCTAGCGCCGTGCACCTGCGCTTCGATATCAAGGCTTCGTCGCTGCCCGAGTTCTACAAGGAGCGGCTGCTGGCGCTGCGCGATAGCCGGATTACCAGCGACGGAGTGTTGATCATCAAGGCCCAGCAGTACCGCACCCAGGAGCAGAACCGTGCTGATGCGCTGGAGCGGCTTGCGCAGCTGATTGTGGGTGCCGGGAAGGTGGAGAAAAAACGCCGCCCGACCAAGCCGACGCTGGGGTCGAAGACGCGGCGGTTGGAAGGCAAGGCCAAGCGGAGTACGGTGAAGGCGGGGCGGGGGAGGGTGGAGTTTTAGGAATACTGTGAGGCGTTATGCGGCAAAAATCAGATTCCGCTCCTAGCTTGTAGTCCATTTCCCAAAGATACTCTCGGCCATTGTAGTGCTCCGAGTTGGCTACTAGTCTCAGCCGGTCGCTGTTATCCAGCGACCGGCTTTGACAGGCCGACTCAAATTGCAATCCATGGTTTGCCTTCAATGGCGGCTGTGCATGGGGCACCCTCGGGTGCGCCGGGTTTCTCAATTTGACCGGTCTGTCAACCCGTGCACAGCTGCCACCCTTTGTTTGACAGCGAATGGCGGTGGTCCCCAAACGCAAATTGAGGGTTACACCATGCTGAAAATCGTCCCTGATCCGCCCTGCAACTTCCACTCTCTTGAAGACACACTGTTGATGGCTACGGACCATGCGCTATGTGCAGAGGCCGTGGCTCAGCAGGCAGTATCGATGTTGCCGAAATCACCCGTCTCTTTGCTGATGATGTCGTCAATGCACGAACTGGAGGCCCTTCGCAGGTTGCTCGATGTTGCGCTGGCTCATGTTCAGAAACCAACAGATCTGCAGGCGATGCACTAACGGCATCATTATCTGCCTGGGCTGACCCTTCGAGTGGCTAGCTTGCCGGTGATAGGGGCGGCCCAGGCACCTGCAACTTGAGGGAGATGATTTTGTGGCTATCGAAGACATTAACTTCACCGTGGGCAAAACCACGTTCTATCAAGGCGAAAACCAGACTCATGCACTGTTTCGCATCGAACCTGGCATCCCTTGCCAGAGCGCCCGCGAGCAAGCCTCGGAACTGATGGGTTACGCCCGCGACCTGACCATCGATGGGCTGATGGAAGACAAGCCCCAGCTCATCTGGGCCTCGCACTACCTCTGCGCGCTGGCCAAAGCACTGCTTGATGACGCTGAGCTGGGTATGATGAAAGGCAGCTGAAGGAGGGGTCCCACAGGAGTTATGACTTTCCTGAGGCTGGCGCAATCCGGTAGGAGCTGGCTAGCCGGCGATGGGCTGCAAAGCAGCCCTGGGGTCTAACTGGCCGGCATTAGCTGCGGGCTTGTTTATATGGAGGCAGCGACGCCAGCGCGTCACGCTTCAGTCATCTGCTCCAGCCTGCGCGGCGCATGTTCCGGAGCCTGTATTGCCCGCCCAGCCAGCCCCACGCGCATGTCATTGCCACTCGGCTGCTGATACAGGCTCAACCCGAACTCCGGCAGCACGGCCAGCAAGTAGTCGAAAATATCCCCCTGAATGCGCTCGTACTCGGCCCACACCGTGGTGGTAGTGAAGCAGTATATTTCCAGCGGTACACCTTCGGCGGTGGTCTGCATCTGGCGCACCATGCAGGTCATGTTCGGGTGCACGTTGGGGTGGTTGCGCAGGTAGGCCAGGGCGAAGGCGCGGAAGGTACCGATGTTGGTCAGCTTGCGGCGGTTGGCGGCAAGCTCGGCCACTTCGCCCAGTGCCGCGTTCCAGGTTTGCAGCTCTTCACGCTTGCCGGTGAGGTACTCGCCCAGCAATTGCACTTGGCCCAGGCGCTGTTCTTCTTCAGGGGTGAGGAAGCGTACGCCGGCAGCGTCGATGAACAGGCTGCGTTTGATGCGTCGGCCGCCGGACTGCTGCATGCCACGGTAGTTGCGGAACGACTCGCTCATCAGCCGCCAGGTGGGGATGGAGACGATGGTCTTGTCGAAGTTCTGCACTTTCACCGTGTGCAAGGTGATGTCCACCACGTCGCCGTCCGCACCGACTTGCGGCATCTCGATCCAGTCACCCACATGCAACATGTCGTTGCTGGTCAGCTGCACACTGGCGACGAACGACAGCAAGGTGTCCTTGTACACCAACAGCAGCACCGCAGACATCGCGCCCAGGCCGGACAGCAGCAACAGCGGCGAGCGGTCGATCAGGGTGGCGACGATAACGATGGCGGCGAAGATCCACAGCATCATCTTGGCCAACTGCACGTAGCCCTTGATGGAACGGGTACGGGCGTGTTCGGTGCGGGCGTAGATGTCGAGCAGGGCATCCAGCAGGCACGACAGGGCCATGGTCATGAACAGCAGGGTGAAGGCCAGGGCGAAGTTGCCGAGGAAGTGCTGCGCGGTGTCAGAAAGCTCGGGGACCAGTTTCAGGCCGAACTGAATCACCAGCGAGGGCGTGGTCTGCGCCAGGCGGTGGAACACTTTATTGTGGCGCAGGTCATCCAGCCACTTCAGGGCTGGCTGTCGGGCCAGCAGGCGCGCGCCGTGCAGCACCAGAAACCGCGCCAGGCGCCCGACAATCAGTGAAATCGCCAGCAGTACCGCCAGGCCGATGGCCGCGTGCAGCATGGGGTGTTGGTCGAGGGTGCCCCACAGGTCGAGGGAGTCACGCCAGAATCGTTGGATATCCATGGGCTTGCTTGCAGTCTTGTTGCCAAACGAAGCCCTATTAGAGCGCGGAAGCTGGCGAAGTTGCCAAAAGAAATTCGGCTAAAGCGGCAGAAAACGGTACCCTATGCAGCTGAATTTCCCGCATTTGCCTGAGGTTACCTCCGTGTTCTCCCAATTCGCCCTGCACGAACGCCTGCTTAAAGCCGTGGCCGAGCTTAAATTCGTCGAGCCAACCCCGGTGCAGGCTGCGGCCATCCCCCTGGCGTTGCAAGGGCGTGACCTGCGCGTCACGGCGCAGACCGGCAGCGGCAAGACGGCGGCATTCGTGCTGCCGCTGCTCAACCGCCTGGTCGACCTGCGTGAGCGCCGGGTGGAGATCCGGGCACTGATCCTGCTGCCTACCCGTGAACTGGCCCAGCAAACCCTCAAGCAGGTGCAGCTGTTCTCCCAGTTCACCTACATCAAGTCGGGCCTGGTGACCGGTGGTGAGGACTTCAAGGAACAGGCCGCGATGCTGCGCAAGGTGCCGGACGTGCTGATCGGCACCCCGGGTCGCCTGCTGGAGCAGCTCAATGCGGGCAACCTCGACCTGTCCCATGTGCAAGTGCTGATTCTCGACGAAGCCGACCGCATGCTGGACATGGGTTTTGCCGAGGACATGGAGCGCCTGTGCAAGGAATGCGAGAACCGCGAGCAAACCCTGCTGTTCTCCGCCACCACCGGCGGTGCGGCGCTGCGCGACATCATCGGCAAGGTGTTGAAAGACCCGGAACACCTGATGCTGAACAGTGTTTCGCAACTGGCCGAAGGCACGCGCCAGCAAATCATTACCGCCGATCACGATCAGCATAAAGAGCAGATCGCGCAGTGGTTGCTGGCCAACGAAACGTTCGACAAGGCAATCATCTTCACCAACACCCGCGCCATGGCTGATCGCATCTACGGTCACCTGGTGGCCAAGGACGTGAAGGCGTTCGTGCTGCACGGCGAGAAAGACCAGAAAGACCGCAAGCTGGCCATCCAGCGTTTCAAGGAAGGCAGCTCCAAGGTACTGGTCGCCACTGACGTGGCCGCCCGTGGCCTGGACATCGACGGCCTGGACCTGGTCATCAACTTCGACATGCCCCGCAGCGGTGACGAGTACGTGCACCGCGTGGGCCGCACCGGCCGGGCCGGTGGCGAAGGGCTGGCCATTTCGTTGATTACCCACAACGACTGGAACCTGATGTCCAGCATCGAACGCTACCTCAAGCAGCAGTTCGAGCGCCGGGTGATCAAGGAAGTGAAGGGCACTTACAGCGGCCCGAAAAAGGTCAAGGCATCGGGCAAGGCGGTCGGCAGCAAGAAGAAAAAGACCGAGAAAAAGACCGGTGACAAAAAGGCTGCTGCCAAGCGCAAGCCTACGGCCAAGCCCAAGGCCAATGCACCTTTGAGCAGTTCCGACGGCCTGGCACCGCTGAAAAAGCGCAAGCCCGCCGCCGAGTAATCACGCCTAGGGTTTCACGGGTGACCCGGCCAGGTCACCCGTGCCCGGGCGCGATGCGCCACCTGTATTAGCCCGCTTTCTTCTCGGCCGCTTTCAATTCCATGATTCGCTTGTCGATCAGTTGGCACTTGTCGGGCAGGTCCTTGCTCGCCGTGCCCAACTCCATCCCTTGCAACTCTTCGTTGATCTCCTTGGCCTTTTGCGGGTTCTGCTCAGTCAGCTGAGTGACCAGCCCAGCCAGTTCTTCGCGTTTCTGTGTGGCCTCGTCCGGCGTGCAGGCCCAGGCGGGCACGGCGCAGCACAGCGTGGCGGCACAGGCAATGTTCAGCAGCGGTTTCATCCTTTCTACCTCCGTTGATGGTGTTGAGGGGTGGAGGTGCGTGCGGCAGTAATGGTTCACGCAAACAGACATGCGGGCGGTCGGATGGGTCTGACATGTTTTTGATGTAGGCAGTTTCCTAAATGCACTCCATGGGATGGAGGCTCATAGATCTGGCCGCTAGTCTCTTGGACACGTGGGAGACCAAAAATATGACCAAAACATCCAGGTCTGACTGGGGCCGCTTGGCTCAGCAGCACGACAAGGATATTGATACTTCTGACATCCCGGTCTTGAGCGACGATTTCTTCCGTAATGCGGAATTGCGTTTGCCAACCAAGCAGTCAGTCACAATTCGCGTCGACTCCGATGTCCTCGCCTGGTTCAAGGAGCAGGGCGCCGGTTATCAAACTCGCATCAACCAACTCCTGCGCCAATACATGCAGGCCCACAAGCCCCCGCTGTGACATTGCGCTGAACCCGCCCGGCGTCTGGTGAGTCCCACCCTGTGTACCTCACGTCCACAGCAGGAGGCTTCACCATGAGCAATACCTACGACTGGGACCTGATCGAGCGGCTGTTGCACGAAGTGCAGAACGGCGACGGTCAGAGCTTCACCCCACGCCCCTATGCCGAGCAACATGCTGCAGCACTGGCCGCCAAGGGCGAGCCGGTAGGGGACCTGGACCACCTCAAAACCCGTGCCTGCGAATACGAAAAGCTGCTGCTGCAGCGTGGTTTCATTGAAACCCGGCCCGAGGAAGAAGGCGGCAATGGCGAGAACTTCGTGCTGACCGAGCGTGGCTCGCGGCTGATGAGCCTGATCGACAGCAGCATCCCAGGCTTCGAGCACCCCCGGCAGGTGCTGGATGAGCAGGCGGATGCGCTGGACGAAACCACGTTCGAACACGTGTCATCGAAGGCGCAGATCGCGGGTGGGGCCATTTAAAAGGCTGGTCATGCGGGCGTGGGTGATTCGATAATCGTCGGCCCTTTTGCTCTGGTGAGTCGACACCCATGCCTACATCCTCAGCCGGGGCCCGCTCATGAGCGCGGTCCGCAAGAACCCCGATGCATTTGCCTTTCAGGTGATGCTGTTGCTGTGCCTGATCTGGGGTTGCCAGCAGGTACTGATCAAGACGGCTGCCGTGGACATCGCCCCGGTGATGCAAGCGGCGCTGCGCAACGGCATAGCCGCCGTACTGGTAGGCCTTATGGTGTGCTGGCGAGGCGGCTGGGAGCAGGTGGGCAGTACCTGGCGCGCTGGCCTGTTGGCCGGTGGGCTGTTCGGGCTGGAGTTTCTGTTCATTGCCGAGGGGCTGAAACTGACATCGGCGGCGCATATGTCGGTGTTTCTCTATACGGCGCCTGTGTTTACGGCCCTGGGGCTGCATTTCATGCTGCCTAGCGAGCGCCTGAGGTTACTGCAGTGGCTGGGTATTCTGCTGGCCTTCGGCGGTATCGCCCTGGCCTTTGCCGGTGGCCTGTCGTTCGCTGAAATGGATGGGCGCATGCTGCTGGGCGATGCGTTCGGCGTGTTGGCAGGGCTTGCCTGGGGCGCGACGACCGTGGTGGTGCGGGGCTCCAGGCTGTCCGAGGCGCCGGCCACGCTGACGCTGTTCTATCAGCTGGGCGTGGGTTTTGCCGGTTTGCTGCTGATCGCGCTGTTCAGTGGTCAGATCGGTAATATCGTACTGACGCCGTTGGCCGTTGGCAGCGTGCTGTTCCAGGGGATTGTGGTGTCGTTTATCAGTTACCTGACCTGGTTCTGGCTGCTGCGCAAATACCTGGCGTCGAACCTGGCGGTGTTTTCTTTCATCACGCCGCTGTTCGGGGTCACCTTCGGGGTGGTGTTGCTGGGTGAGCCCCTGAGCGTGAATTTTGTGGCGGGCGCCTTGCTGGTGCTGTTGGGTGTAGTGCTGGTCAGCGCTGAACCCTGGGTAAAGCAGCAACTGCGCCGGTGGGTGGGGTGAAGCCTGGCAGGTTGTTAACGCACTGTTCGGCGCTGCAGCAACAAAGGGAAACGATTAACCAACCGTCGGAATCCCCAGCAAGCGCTTGATTAGGGGCACAATCACCCTTATCTGTAAGTACATGAGCATGCGCACTGTAGTTCATAGGGCTATGATCTGTATGACGCATCGCAGGACTGATTCGCCGTGAGGCTGACCCGTCAAGGGGGCATTATGAATAAAGCACTGTACAACTGGCTCCACGACCTGGCCGTTGCCTTGGGTCTGGTCCCTCCACCGTTGCAGCCGGTGCCCATCCCGACTGATGAAGAACAGCGCAAGCGCCAGCCACGGCGCCGCTGAAAACGCCAAAGGCCGTTGCACCGGGGTGGGTGCAGCGGCCTTTTCGTTTGTGCCGCCTGCGGGTCAGGCCAGTTTCACCGCTGCCACCGGGCGGCGCGACAGCAGGCTGATCACCACGAAGCTCACCAGGCCAATGGCCAGGCTGTAGTAGATCGGCGTGTTCGCCTCCAGGCCATCCTTGAACATGAACAGCAGCGCGGTCGCGAAGCCCAGCGTCATGCTGGCGATGGCCCCCGCAGTGCTGGCGCGCTTCCAGAAAATGGCCCCGATCAATGGCACCAGCATACCGCCCACCAGCAGGTTGTAGGCCAGGGTCAGTGCGCTGATCACATCGTTGACCACCAGTGCGATGCCGAGCACCACCAGCCCGGTGATCAGCGTGAACAGGCGGCTGATGCCCAGGCTCGATTGCTTGCCACCCCGCAGCCGTGGCAGCAGGTCTTCGGTCAGGGTCGTGGATGCTGCCAACAGGCCCGCGCTGGCCGTGGACATCATCGCCGCCAGGGCCGCCGCCATCAGCAAGCCACGAATGCCGTCGGGCAGGGTGGTCTTGATCATCTCGGCAAAGGCGTTGTTCGGGTTGGCCAGGTCGGGCATCAGTACATGGGCCGCCATGCCGATCACCGCGCAGGCCAGGCCATACAGCACGCAGTACACCCCGGCGGTGGTGCCGGCCCGCTGGCAAACCTTCTCGTCACGGGCAGTGAACACCCGCTGCCAGATATCCTGGCCGATCAGAATGCCGAAGAAGTAGATGAGGAAGTAGGTGATGATGGTGTCCCAGCCGATGGTGGTCAGCTGGAAGCTTGCCGCCGGCAGCTTGGCCATCAACGTGTCCCAGCCGCCTGCCTTGTACAGGCACACCGGCAGCAGGATGAACATCAGCCCCACGGTCTTGATCACGAACTGCACGATGTCGGTGAGGGTCAGCGACCACATGCCGCCAATGGTCGAGTATAGCACCACCACACCGCCCCCCAGTAGCAGCGAGGCCCAGAACGGCAGGTCGAGCAGTACCTGTAGCACAGTGGCCATGGCCAGCGTGGAGGTCACCGCGATCATCAGCGCGTAGGCCAGCATGATCACGGCACTGGCCTGGCGCGCGGTGGGGTTGTAACGGCGCTCCAGCACCTGGGTCACGGTGAAGATGCGCAGGCGCAGCAGCGGCTTGGCCAGGAACAGGTTGATGGCGATGATGCCCAGGCCCAGCGCTGCGCACAGCCAGAAGCCCGAAATGCCGTGTACGTAACCCAGGCGCACGGTGCCGACCGTGGATGCGCCACCCAGCACGGTGGTGGCCATGGTGCCCATGTACAGCACCGGCCCCAGGTTGCGCCCTGCCACAAGGTAGTCTTCATGGGTTTTTGCGCGGCGCATGCCGTACCAGCCAAGCCCTAGCATGGCGGCGGTATAGATCATTACAACAATGATGTCCAAGGCCATTGGGGGTCTCCCGATTATCTTTATTATGGCGAGATCGGCGGCTCGGGCGGTGTTCGCCCGGCAGCCTTTGTAGGTGTTGGCGGGCCTCTATGGCCCTCCCTCATGGCTCCTGCCGGGGGTAGCTCTGTACTGCAACTACGAACGTTGGGTCAGTTGCCTAGCGGCGCACTACGCCGGGCAACACGCACAGCATCTCGAACAGCAGGTTGGCGCCCAGCAGCGAGGTATTGCCGGAGGTGTCGTAGGGCGGGGAGACCTCGACCAGGTCGCAGCCGATCAGGTCGAGGCCGTGGCAGCCGCGGATGATCTCCATCGCCTGAATGGTGGTCAAACCGCCAATTTCCGGTGTGCCGGTGCCAGGCGCCCAGGCCGGGTCGATGCCATCGATGTCGAACGACAGGTATACCGGCCCGCCCCCGACCTTCTCCCGCACCTCTGCCATCAGCGGCGCCAGCGACTTGTGCCAGCACTCTTCGGCCTGCACTACGCGAAAGCCCTGGCGACGGCTCCAGTTGAAGTCATCGGCGGTGTAGCCCTGGGCACGCAAGCCAATCTGCACCACACGGTCGCAATCGAGCAGGCCCTCTTCCACGGCGCGGCGGAAGGTGGTGCCATGGGCTATTTTCTCGCCGAACATATGGTCGTTGACGTCGGCATGGGCGTCGATGTGCACCAGGCCGATCTTGCCATGCTTCTTGTGCAGGGCACGCAGGATAGGCAGGGTGATGGTGTGGTCGCCGCCCAGGGTGAGGGGGATGATGTTGTGCTCCAGCACCTCGTCGTACGCTTCTTCGATGATGCGCACGGCGTCCAGCAGGTTGAAGGTATTGATGGCCACGTCGCCGATATCAGCCACCGACAGTGAATCGAACGGGGCGGCGCCGGTGGCCATGTTGTAGGGGCGGATCATCACCGATTCGGCGCGGATCTGCCGTGGCCCAAAGCGCGTGCCGGAGCGCAGCGAGGTGCCGATATCCAGCGGCACGCCGATGAACGCAGCATCCAGGTCTTCAGCGGTTTGCAGGTGCGGCAGGCGCAGCATGGTGGCGATGCCGCCGAAACGCGGCATTTCGTTGCCGCCCAGTGGTTGGTGGAGGATCTTGTCCACGGTGGGCCTCATCAGTCGGTCGATTGTTGTGTTTGTTCGAACCTGTGCCGCGTGGTCTTGCCGTTGTGCAGCGGGCGGCGGCCAGGGACATTTCGGCCAAGTCTGCGCAACGGGGGGCAGTGGAAGAATCGCTACCGGCAAAAACTTAGTTCAGGAATTTCTAAACTAAAGGCCGCCTAGCGGTTAGACTTCGCGCCAACCCTGTGCGGAATCGTTTATCCATGGCCTCGACACTGCCCGACTTGAAACTGCTGCGCATCTTCGTCAGCGTGGTGCGCCACCAGGGCTTCGCCAACGCACAGCGCGAACTGAACCTGTCCACCTCCGCCATCAGCACCTACATGAGCCAGCTGGAGGGCGCTCTCGGGCTGGTGCTGTGCCACCGTGGCCGCGGCGGCTTCAGCCTGACCAGCAAGGGGGAGCTGTTCCACCAGGAAACCTTGCGCTTGCTGGCTGAGCTTGACGGCTTCGAGCAATACGCCGCAGCGCTCAAAGGCGAACTGCGCGGCACCCTCAACCTGGGCGTAATCGACTCCACGGTCGGCGACCGCGCCTTGCCCCTGGCCGAAGCCATCGGCGCCTACAGCCAGGAGCACCCGGCCGTGCACCTGCACCTGTCCGTGTCCAGCCCTTACGAGTTGCAGCTGGGCGTGCAGGACAACCGCCTGGACTTGGCCATCGGGGCGTTTTCTTCGCGCATGAGCGGGCTGGTGTACCAGCCGTTGTACCGAGAGCAGCACTGGCTGTACTGCAGTAGCCGCCACCCGTTGTACGCCGAACGGCGCATCCCCGAACAAGTGGTGACCCAGCAGCGCATGGTGGGGCGTGGTTACTGGAGCCAGGCCGAGCTGGCGCGACATGGGTTCAAGCACAGCGCCGCCACGGTGGAGAGCATGGAGGCGCAACTGATCCTGATTCTGTCGGGTGCCTATATCGGCTACCTGCCCGAGCACTATGCCCAGGCCTGGGCAGACAAGGGCGACCTGCGGGTGCTCTCGCCGTCCACCTTTGGCTACCAGGCACCGTTCTCCATGATCACTCGCCGTGGGCGCAGCCGCGAGCCGCTGATTCAAACCTTCCGCGATCTGCTGAAAAGCCAACTGAACGTGGGCTGATACACATCGCGTTCATGCACTTCGTCGGGCGGCCGATATTTCCTACAGCTACCGCCTCCCACTATGAAAGCGCTCTGCTACACATCAAGGTGCGCTGATGATTTCCTCTTATTCATCCTGCAAGGATCGCCGAAGATGCGCATGAATTTGCCCATTACCGAGCACGAAAGAACTTTCTCCAGCGATCAACGCCTGATCTCCACCACCGACCTGAACAGCCGCATCACCTATTGCAACGATGCCTTCGTGGCCATCAGCGGTTTTACCTACGATGAACTGGTCGGCCAACCCCATAACCTTGTGCGCCACCCCGATATGCCGCCTGCGGTGTTCGGCCATATGTGGGACACCATCAAGCAGGGCAAACCCTGGATGGGCGTGGTGAAAAACCGCGCCAAGAATGGCGATTACTATTGGGTGAGCGCCTACGTGACGCCCGTGTACGAGCACGGTCACATCAGCGGCTATGAGTCGGTACGCTCGGTACCCACCCTTGAGCAGATTCACCGCGCAGAACAGCTGTACGCGCGCCTGCGAGCCGGCCGTGCCCCTGTGCCGTTGGCGGCCAGCATCGGCCACGGTCTGGTCCAGGGCCTGCCGTTGATCGGTGCCGGGTTGGCGTCGGGGCTGGGTTACCTGTGGCTACCGCCTCAGGCTGCACTCGGGGTGCTGGGCGCCAGCCTGTTGATGGCGTGGGGCCTGGTGCAGCGCCAGCATCGGCAGGCGATTCGCCGCACGCTGGCTGAACACCCCAAGGCGTTCACCAGCCCGCTGGTGGCGCTGACCTACAGCAGCAACCCCGGCCTGCATGGCCAGCTGGACCTGGCCATTCTCAGCGAAGAGGCTCGCCTGCAAACCGCCCTGACCCGGCTGGAGGATGCCGGTGTAGGCGTCAAGGCCCGTGCGGCACAGTCGTCGGCGCTGTCCGATGACCAGGCGCGCATGCTGGAACGCCAGCGCAGCGAAACCGACCAGTCCGCCACGGCCATCGCCGAGATGGCCGCGACCATCCAGGAGGTCACGCACAACGTGCAAAGCACTGCACATGCGGCAGGTGATGCCGACCAGCTGGCGCAGCAGGGTAGCGCGCTGGCCCTTAAAAGCCTGCAGGCCATGGGCAGCATGCGCGACGCGGTCAACGACATCGGCCAGGCGGTCAACGCCCTGGCCGAGCAGACCCAATCGATCGGCAGCGTGGTGGACGTGATTACCGCGATCGCCGAGCAGACCAACCTGCTGGCACTCAATGCGGCCATCGAGGCCGCCCGTGCCGGCGAGCAGGGCCGCGGCTTCGCCGTGGTGGCCGATGAGGTGCGTTCGCTGGCCCAGCGCACCCGTACCTCGACCGAGGAAATCCACCAGATCATCGATTCGTTGCGCGCAGGTACTGAACGGACCGTGAACTCAGCCAGCCGGGGTGAGCAGATTTCGCGGGACAGTGTGCACAGTGTCGAAGCCGTGCAGGCTGCGCTCAGCGGCATCGCCCAGGCCGTCAGCCGCATCACGGGCATGAGCCAGCAGATGGCCACGGCGTCGGAGCAGCAGAGCCACGTTGCCGAGGACATCAACCAGCAGATCACCCGCATCGCCCAGCTCAGTGATCAAAGTGCCGGCCAGGCCCGGCAGGGCGCGCAGATCAGCCAGGACCTGGAGCGCATGGCCGATTACCTGCACAGCCTGGCCGAGCGCTTCAACCGCTGATCGCGCCCGCGGCGCAGGTTCTGTGGCAAACTGCGCCGCCCAGGAGAACCCCATGCCCAGACCCCGTTGCGAGCGGTGCCAGCGCCCCAGCGAGCACTGCCTCTGCCCGTTGATTCCCACATTGGGCAGCCGCACCCGTGTGCTGCTGTTACAGCACACCAGCGAAGCCTCCCATGCCTTGAGCACCGCACGGCTTGTGGCGCTCGGCCTGCAGAATGCCCAGCTGCTGGTTGGCGAGGTGTTCGAAGAATTGGGCACACTATTGGCTGCCCCCGGCTATCGGCCGGTGTTGCTGTTTCCGGGGGATGATGCCCAGCCGCTGACGGCGGGCGGCCAACAGGACGACAGGCCGTTACTGTTGGTGGTGCCGGACGGTACCTGGCGCAAGGCACGCAAGTTGTTGTACCTCAACCCTTTGCTGGCGGCGCTGCCGAAGGTAACGCTGAAGGCCGGTGGGGTATCCCGCTACAGGCTGCGCAAGGCACCCAAGGAAGGCGCCTTGTCCACCCTCGAAGCGGTGGTGCGGGCATTGAATGAGCTCGAATGCCCCAGCAGCTTCGACCGGTTGCTGGCACCCTTCGACGCGTTGATAGACGGGCAGATCAAGGCGATGGGTGACGCCACTTACCAGCGCAACCACGGCGCCGGTTGAACGCCTGGCGCCCCCACCGGGCGCCAGGCTGCGGGCTGCGGTCAGCGCATGTCTGGCAGGCGGGCGTCGGTGCGCACTTCGGTAGTGGCGTAGGCTTCTGGCGGCAGCGAGATGCGCTGCTTGCTGAGCAACTCGCCCATGGTCGCCAGCACGCGGTAACGCGAGTATTCCTCGGTGTAGCGCACCTCGGTGTAGCGGCGGTCAGCGTTGTACAGTTCGTTCTCACTGTCCAGCACGTCCAGCAGGGTACGCTGGCCCAGGCCGAACTGGTCCTGGTACGCGGCACGCACTCGCTTGGTGGTGTCGGCGTATTCACGTGCGGTTGGCAGCTGCTTGCTGGCGTTGGTCATGGCGTTCCAGGCCAGGCTCAGGTTCTCGGTCAGCTCGCGCAGGGCATTGTTGCGAATGTCCAGGGCTTGGTTGATCTTGTGCGAGTCGGAGCGCAGGCGTGCGCTGTCGCTGCCGCCGCGGAACAGGTTGTAGTTCATTTCAACGCCGGCTTGCCAGTCGTTGTTGCTGTGGCCTTTTTCGCCGCCAGTGTTGTTGTTGGCACCGGTTGCCAGAATGGCGTCGAAGCGCGGGTAGAAGGTCGACTTGCCGACTTCGTACTGCTTCTCGGCGGCGTTCACGTCAGCCTGGGCCGACTTGATATACGGGTTGTTCTGGCGCATGCCTTCGCGGGCTTCTTCCAGGTTGGCCGGCATCTGCACATTGATCGACTGAGGGTCTTCCAACTCGTCCGGCACCCGGCCTACCACACTGAAGAAGTTGGCTTCGGCATCGGCCAGGTCGACTTCGGCGGTGTCCAGATTGTTCTCGGCCAGTGCACGACGGGCGCGAGACTGGTCAAGGTCAGCGGTGCTGCCCACGCCGCGCTCGTTGCGCAGGCCGATCTGGTCATTGACCCGCAGGTGGGCTTGCAGGTTGTTCTTGGCCAGGGTTACCAGTTCGCGGCGCTTGAGCACTTCCAGGTAGACCTCGATGGCACGCAGGGCAACGTCCTGGGCCACGGCCTGGGTGTAGTAGGCGCGCGAAGTGGAGACTGCTTCGGTGCGGCCTACCTCGTTGGAAGTGTTGAACCCGTCGAAGATCATCTGCCGCAGGCGCAGCTCGGACTGCGTGTAGTTCAGGGTTTCCTTGTTATGCCTGCCCTGGGCGCGGGTGTTGGCATTATCGGAACGCTGGCGGCCATAGCCGGCAACCAGGTCTACGGACGGGTAGTAGCCACCGCGGGCAAACTTCACGTCTTCGTCTGCAGACAGCTTGCTGTTGCGGTTGGAGCTGACCTGGGGATGGTAGTCCACGGCGCTCTGCACAGCTTCGGTGATCGACATCGCCTGTACGTTGGCACTTGCCAGAGCCAACAGTAATGCACTGGTGATGGGGTTCAAAACGCGCATGGGTACCTCTCCCTGATCCTGGGTTGATCCTGCTGTTCGCCAAAAAAATGACTATATCGTGATGTCGTATAGTGTTGCAGGTTTTTAATCCCACAGCTAAGTACATTCAGCGCGATATATAAGAAGATTTATTCATATCAAACTGCCATATGCGACCTATTTTGTCTAACTACAATGCAATTTATCGACCGGCTTGTCCTCGGTTTCCCGTTCAGGTCCGCATGAAATCAGGCTTGCGGGCGGTTCCAGAACGAAAGCCGCTAAGCGGAAGGTAAGCTAGGCGATATTGATATTTGGCGACAGAATATTGTCACGCTCTGGGTGGCAACGTCTTCTGTTTGAGGATGTACAGGCTCACCAGCAGGGCGCTGGCAAGCATGAAGGCACGCGCCCACGGCAGGGGCACCAGGTAGCAGGAGAGACTGATACTGCCCCACATCAAGGCGATGGCGTACACCTTGGCCTTC
The DNA here is from genome assembly GCF_016647875.1 of Pseudomonas sp. S36. Taxonomy (NCBI): domain Bacteria; kingdom Pseudomonadati; phylum Pseudomonadota; class Gammaproteobacteria; order Pseudomonadales; family Pseudomonadaceae; genus Pseudomonas; species Pseudomonas sp. S36. The sequence goes on from NZ_JACVVG010000044.1 coordinate 15,305, forward strand.
AGCGGCATACCTTCACCACTCAAATAGCCGTGGATCCATGGCCCAAGCTTTGGGTGATGCACCAGCCAGTGATGAAAGCGGGGGGAGCTGCGGGCGAAGCAGGCTGCGGCAAGCAGCAGAAAGGGCGTGGTAGGCAGCAGCGGTAGAAAGATGCCCACTACGCCCAGCGCTACGCTGAGCCAGCCGATGGCCAGCAGCAGGTAGCGCACAGAGGGCTCAGTGGTGACGTGGCTTGAGCAGGGCAGGCTTCTCTTCCGGGGCGTGCAGCAGCAGGAACAGCGCCGTCAGGGCTTCCGGGATCTGCACGATCATGTCGTCCTGCAGGCTGGCATTGGCGGCGATGTCGGCGAACTCCGGTTGCTCATCGAACAGGCCCGAACCGACCATGATCGGCAGCAGCATTTCGCTCACTTCCTCTTCGGCGTTTTCGAACCACGCTTCCTCGCGCAGGAACACGCCTTCCATGAAGCCGATGCACCAGCCGCGCAGGTCGGAGTCGTCTGGCTCGTCGGTGAGGTCGAGGTCGCAGGGCAGTTCGAACTCATCGTCGCTGGCCAGCTGGCGGGCGATATGGGCCTTGAGCGCCACCAGCGTGGCTTCGATCTCGGTGCGCTGGGCCTCGCTGGCGTAGCGGGGTTCCTCGGCGAACAGGGCGTCGATCCACTCACGCTCAGGCACGTCTTCGGCATTGATCGACAAGGCGGTCAGGTAGCCGTGGGCGGCGACATAGTCCAACGCTTCCTCGTGCAGCTCGTCGGCGTCGAGGAAGGCTTGCAGGCGGGTCAGTTGCTCGGCGAAGGACATTACAGGGCTACCTTGGGAATAAACGATACCGAATTCTAGCACCTTGCGGCGGTGGCGGGGCAAAGGAACGTCCATCGCGGCGGTGCCTGTGCGGAGTGGTGCTGCGGTATACTTGGCGGTTTCCAATCCAGGGGCGGGCTTTGCCGTACCTCTGGAAAAAACCGCTTACGCATTCGGCGTGTGCGGAGCGGGTTTTTCGTCCAGCCTGTGTCCAGGATGGTACGGCGTTTTGTGGAGTTGCACATGCTCGAACAGGCTCAGCGCGTTCTCAAGGATATCTTCGGCTACGACAGTTTCCGGGGGCGCCAGGCAGCGATCATCGAATGCGTGGCCAATGGTGGCGATGCCCTGGTACTGATGCCCACCGGCGGCGGCAAGTCGTTGTGCTTCCAGGTACCGGGGCTGTTGCGCCCGGGGCTTACGGTGGTGGTTTCGCCACTGATCGCGCTGATGGACGACCAGGTGGCCACGCTGGATGAACTGGGGGTGGCGGCTGCGGCGCTCAACTCCACGCTCAGCGCCGAGCAGCAGCGTGACCTGGCTGGTCGCTTGCGCCGTGGCGAGGTGAAAATGCTCTACCTGGCGCCGGAGCGCCTGGTGCAGCCGCGCATGCTCGACTTCCTCCGTGAGCTGGATATTTCCCTGTTCGCCATCGACGAGGCCCACTGCGTATCCCAGTGGGGGCATGACTTCCGCCCGGAGTATCTGCAACTCGGCCAGTTGGCCGAACTGTTCCCCCATGTACCGCGCATCGCGTTGACGGCAACTGCCGACATGCGCACCCGTGAGGAAATCGTTCAGCGCCTTCACCTGCAGGGCGCCGAACGTTTTCTGTCGAGTTTCGACCGGCCCAACATCTTCTACCGCATCGTGCCCAAGGAGGCACCGCGCAAGCAGCTCATGGCATTTCTGGGCGAGCGCCGCGGCAACGCCGGCATCGTCTATTGCCTGTCGCGCAAGAAGGTCGATGAAACCGCCGCATTCCTGTGTGACCAGGGCTTCCCTGCGCTGCCCTACCACGCAGGCCTGGCCGCCGAGACCCGCTCGGCCAACCAGCACCGCTTTCTCAACGAGGAAGGGCTGATCATGGTGGCGACCATTGCCTTCGGCATGGGCATCGACAAGCCCAACGTGCGCTTCGTCGCGCACCTCGACCTGCCCAAGTCGATGGAGGCGTACTACCAGGAAACCGGCCGCGCCGGGCGTGACGGCCTGCCGTCAGATGCCTGGATGGCTTACGGCCTGCAAGACATGGTCATGCTCAAGCAGATGCTGCAGAACTCCGAGGGCGACGAGCGTCACAAGCGCATCGAGCAGCACAAGCTCGACGCCATGCTGGCCCTGTGCGAAGAAACCCGCTGCCGGCGCCAGACCCTGCTTGCCTACTTCGACGAAACCCTCGAGCAACCCTGCGGGCACTGTGACAACTGCGTAGACAACGTGCAAACCTGGGACGCCACCGAGCCGGCGCGCCAGGCGCTGTCGGCGGTGTTCCGAACCGGCCAGCGCTACGGCGTTGGGCATCTGGTTGATGTGCTGCTCGGCAAGGACACCGAAAAAGTGCGCAACTTCGGGCACGAGAAACTCTCGGTGTTCGGGGTGGGCAAGGCGCTGCCGGAGGCCGAGTGGCGGTCACTGTTCCGCCAGCTGGTGGCGCGAGGGCTGGTGGACATCGACCTTGAAGGCTACGGCGGCCTGCGGCTTTCGGACAGCTGCCGGCCGTTGCTGCGCGGCGAGGTCACCTTGCAGCTGCGGCGCGACCTCAAGCCGCAAACCGTCGCCCGCACCGCGTCCTCGGGTGGCGGCAGCCCGGCCAGCCAACTGGTGCGTGCCGAAGAGCGCGAACTGTGGGAAGCACTGCGCACCCTGCGGCGCAAGCTGGCAGAAGAACACCGCGTGCCGCCGTATGTCATTTTCCCCGATTCCACGCTGCTGGAAATGCTGCGCAGCCAGCCTGCCACCCTCAGCGACATGGCCCAGGTCAGCGGCGTGGGCGCGCGCAAGCTGGAACGTTACGGGCAGGCTTTCCTGGAGGTGCTCAACGGCAGTGGCGGCACTGACGAGGCGCCGAAGGTGGTACTGGACCTGCGCCATGAACTGGTCAGCCTGGCCCGCGCTGGCATGACCCCGGCCCAGATCGCCGGCCAGCTGAGCTGCAGCGAGAAAAACGTCTACAGCCTGCTGGCCGAGGCACTGGGGCGTCAGGAGCTGAACCTTGAGCAGGCACTGGACCTGCCTGAAGACCTGCTGGCCGAAATCCAGGATGCCTTCCTTGACGGCGAAGGCGAACTGCCCCCGGTTTCAGCCATCGCCCCTCTGTTTGGCCCGCGAGTGCCGGAGGGCGTGTTGCACTGCGTGCGTGCAGCATTGGCGGCGGAGTTCGAGTTGTGATTACCGATAACGGCGCTGGCATTTGGCCCGTCCGCTGATCCGTGTCATGTGTTCGCACGGTTGCCGGGCATTCGTCCCGCCCATCGGCTTGCCTCCCCGGGCGCGTCATGGTTAGCTGCCTAATAATTAGATCTTTTCAACGAGTTGCTTATGCCCCTGACTGACAACCAACACCGCTTCGGCATGCAGCTGGCCCAGATGTCCCGAGGTTGGCGCGCTGAGCTCGATCGCCGCCTGGCGGGGCTCAACCTGTCCCAGGCCCGCTGGTTGGTGCTGCTGCACCTGGCCCGCTTTGCCGAGGCCCCCACCCAGCGTGAGCTGGCCCAGAGCGTGGGTGTGGAAGGCCCGACACTGGCGCGGCTGCTGGACAGCCTCGAAGGGCAGGGGTTGGTGCGTCGGCAGGCGGTGATGGAGGACCGGCGGGCGAAGAAGATCCAGCTGTGCCCGCCCGCCAGGCCGCTGATCGAGCAGATCGAAACCATTGCCAACCAACTGCGGGTGGAGTTGTTCAGTGGCGTCGATGAGGCTGACCTTGAGGTGTGCATGCGCGTGCACGCGAAGATCCTGGGGAACCTCGAGAAGCCCTGATCGGCTTGGGGGATCGCACTGCATAGAGCCCCTGTGGAAGCTACTGTCTTCCACAAGATCTCAACGTTGGCGCAATCACTGTGGGAGCGGGTTTGCCCGCGAACACCGGCGAAGCCGGTGCCATGCATCGCGCTGCCTGCTTCGCGGGTAAACCCGCTCCCACAGGGGCATAGCATCCTTGCGGGCCTAGAACGTCTGGCCAAGGTTCAGGTACACCGCCTGCTCGTGGGTACTGTTGGCGCCGTAGGTGAAGGTAAGCGGCCCGAGTGGTGTTTCCAGGCCCAGGAAGATGCTAGCGGCGTTGATGTAGCCACTGTCGAACTCATTGTCGTTGTTCCAGGCCCGGCCGCGCTCCAGCGAGCCGCCGATGTACAGCGGGAAGTCCAGCGGCACATACGCCTGCGGGGTCAGGCGGCGGTAATACACCATGCGCATCAGGCTCACGTTCTGCCCGGTCACCGAGCCCTGTCGGAAACCAGACAACTCCCGCGCACCGCCCATCACGAAACTGGAGGTAACCACATCGGTGGCATCCAGCGTGCGCCCATAGCGCCCGCCCAGCACGAAGGTGTTCGGCCCGCTGCTGATGGCCTTGTCCAGGTTGAACAACCATTGACGATAGTTGACGTCAGAGTCCAGTGACTTGTCGAACTTGCGCAAGCTCAGGCTGATGTCTTCGCCGTGGTGTGGAAAGTAGACGTTGTCCAGTGTGTCGAATGAGTACTTCAGCTCATAGAACCCTTCATTGAAACTGACCTTGGGCAGGTCCTGGTCGCCGATACGTACTTCGGCCTGGCCCCAGGCTTTGCCCGCCCCCAGGCGCACTTCGCCGTTGTTGCCGATCTGCCGGCCGACGTTGATGCCAAACCCATACCGCTCCAGGCGGTACTCGGCAATGGGGTCGTTTTGCAATGAAGCCACGATGTTGCTGGAGCCCATGTCCAGGTACGGCGCCACGAAGTAGCGCGACCCGGCGTCCAGGGGTTGATAGAACTCGCTGTACAGCGCTTGCTCATCACCGATCTGGCCGCGGGTCAGCCACTCGGCCCCCAGGCTGTTGATGCCGTTCACCCGGTAGCTGGCGCCCAGGTTGAAGGCGCTTTCCCCACGCAGGTCGTCCGACAGGTTGAGGCCCAGGCGCAGGTAATCGGTGCCGCCGCGGCGCCCCCGTGCGTTGATGACCAGGGTATTGTCATCACCCTTGTGCACCACGCGGTACTGCACCCGGTCGAAGTAATCCAGGCCGTACAAGGTGCCCATGTCGGTTTCCAGGTGGCTCAGCTCCAGCGGGGCACCGATCGGTTGGCGGATGTATGAACGGATGACCTGATCGCTCACCTTCGAGTCGTTTTCAATTTTGATGGCGGTAATCACAGGGGTGCGCTGGTGGGGCGAGCGAGCCACCGCCAGCTCGCCGTCACCTTCGGGGCGGGCCAGCGCAGCCAGGCGCGGAGCCAGCAGGCTGGCGGCGCGGTAGCCGGCATCGATCATGTCCCTGGCGCGGCTGAAATCGGCCACGCCATAGGCAGCCAGTGGCGGTTGCACGAGGATGTCGTCACGGCGCAGGTTGGCCAGCTGCGCCTCGGAGTTGCGCCGGGTCATCAGTGTGATCGACTGGGTGAGCACGTCGACCACCGTCAACAATTGCTTGCGGTCACGCAGCGGGGTGCCGATATCGACCACGATGGCAACGTCTACCCCCATGTCCCGGGCCACGTCCAGCGGAATATTGTCGACCATGCCGCCATCCACCAGCAGGCGGCCATCCAGTTCTACGGGGGCGAATACCGCAGGGATGGACATGCTGGCGCGGATCACCTGGGGCAGGTGCCCCTGGCTGAACACCACTTTTTCGCCACTGGCGATGTCGGTGGCCACGGCGCGGAACGGGATCGGCAGCTTGTCGAAGTCCCGCGTGTCGGCGGTGTGGGCCAGCTTGCTCTCCAGCAGCAACGCCAGGTTCTGCCCCTGGATCACCCCCAGCGGCAGGCCCAGGCTGCCATCGTCGCGAAAGCTCAGCTTTTGCCGCACCAGAAAGTCGCGGTCGTCCTGCTTGCGGCGAAACGGCACGTCTTCGCGAGGGGGCGCGTCAGAGAGCGCCTGCTGCCAGTCGAGGGTGGTGGCCAGGTGTTCCAGCTCCTGAACGCTGTAACCCGACGCATACAGGCCGCCCACCACCGCACCCATGCTGGTACCGGCAATCGCATCGATATGCACGCCCTGTTCCTCCAGCGCCCTCAATACGCCGATGTGGGCCAGGCCACGGGCCGCACCGCCAGACAACACCAGGCCGACTTTAGGCCGGGCAGGCTCGGCGGCCATTGCCGTGAAACAGGCGAAGGTAAGCAGCAGGCAGAACAGCGAACGGCGCATCGTAGGTCTCAAACCGGAGGCGAAAGCCCGCTAGTATAAGCGGCCACCCACCTGGAGACCCGCCACCATGGCCGAAAGCAAACCGGAAATTGTCATCACGTATTGCACCCAGTGCCAGTGGTTGCTGCGCGCCGGCTGGCTGGCCCAAGAGCTGCTCAGCACATTTGCCGACGACCTGGGGCAGGTGGCACTGCAGCCTGGTACGGGTGGGGTGTTTCGCATCACCTGCAACGGTGTGCAGATCTGGGAGCGCAAGGCCGATGGCGGCTTCCCCGAGGCCAAGGTATTGAAGCAGCGCGTGCGCGATCAGATCGACCCTCAGCGCGACCTGGGGCACAACGACCGCTGATTACCCGTGCCGCGCCTCCGGCCGTTGCCTGGTTGGTTGCGCCGCGCCCTGGCGGCTGGCCAGCACAATGGAGCACAGGATCAGCACGCCCCCCAGCAGCATGCGCGGGCTCGGGGTTTCGGCGAAGATCAGCCAGGCCAGGGCAATGCCGTAAATGGGCTCCATGCAGAACACCAGCGCCGCTGTACGCGCCTTGACCACGCCAAGGCTGGCGACGAACAGGCTGTGGGCCACCCCCGTGCAGAAAACACCGAGCAGGCCCAGCCACACCCAGTCCCTGGCCGTGACCTCGGCCAGGTCAGGGGTGGCAAAGGGCAACAGGCACAGCCCGACCACCAGGTTCTGCCACAGCGCGGCCTGCACCGCTGGCAGGCCACCTGAGCGTGCCCGGTTGGTGAGCGACAGCAGTGAGAACAGCAGCCCCGAAAGCAGCGCCCAGAGCAGGCCGCCAGTGGCTTCGCTGGCAAGGTCGAAGGAAGGTGTCACCAACACCAGCCCAACGCTTACCAGCAGCACCAATACCGCTTCTTTAGCCCGGATACGCTCGCGGAACAGCAACCCTTCGAGCATTACGGTAAAGGCCGGGAAACCGGCGAAGCCCAGCGTGGCGATGGCCACGCCGCCCACCCTCACAGCGATGAAAAAACTCACCCAGTGCCCGGCCAGCAGCAGGCCGCCGAGCAGCAATTGAAGGCTGTCCCGGGCGCAGGGCCGGCGCCAGCCGGGGCCGGCAAGGCTGGCAAAGGCCGCCAGGGCCAGTACTGCAAAGCCCGCCCGGCCAAACACGATGACCGACGGGCTGGCGCTGGCCGCCAGTTTGCCGAGCACGCCGGTCAGGCCGAAAAACAACGCGCCTATGTGCAAGGCGCCCAGGGCAGTGCGGTGGTTCATCGAGCAGTTTCCTCAGCCAGGCAGGGCATTGTGCATGATCCGGCCCCTGCCATCATCGGTCACCGTTTTGCCATGGCACTGTCATACCCGGCTGCCAGTCTCCAGCAAACAGCGCCGGAGCCTGCCCATGACCCATGCCGAACTGTCCCGCCCCTCACGCAAGCAGCGGGTGCGTACCCTGTGGATCTCCGACGTGCACCTGGGCACCCGTGACTGCCAGGCCGAGCACTTGTCACGGTTTTTGAAGGCTTATCAGGCCGACCGTATCTACCTGGTGGGTGACATCATCGACGGCTGGAAGCTGCGTGGCGGGATCTACTGGCCGCAGGCCCACACCAACGTCATCCGCCGCCTGCTCACCATGAGCAAGCGGGGGACGGAAGTTATCTACGTTACCGGCAACCATGACGAGTTTCTGCGCCGTTATTCAAAGCTGGTACTGGGCAATATCCAGTTGGTGGACGAGGCCGAGCACCTGACCGCTGACGGCCGCCGCCTGCTGGTGGTGCACGGTGACCAGTTCGATGTGATCACCCGCTACCATCGCTGGCTGGCGTTTCTCGGCGACCGCGCCTACGAGTTCACCCTGGTGCTCAACCGTTGGCTCAATCACTGGCGTGCCCGGTATGGTTATGGTTACTGGTCGCTGTCGGCTTACCTCAAGCACAAGGTCAAGGGCGCGGTGAACTTCATCAGCGACTTTGAGCAAGCCATCGCCCATGAATGCACCCGCCGTGGCTTTCACGGGGTAGTGTGCGGGCACATCCATCACGCCGAGATGCGCAAGGTAGGGGAAGTGGAGTACTTGAACTGTGGGGACTGGGTCGAGTCGTGCACCGCGCTGATCGAGCATTGGGATGGCACGATCGAACTGTATCGGCTGGCCGAGGCGCAGGCTGGCACCGTGGTGCAGAAGGCTCCTGTTCAGGTGTGAGGGCTACAGCCGAACCTTGCCCAACAGTACATCCCTGAACATGGCGAAATCACCGATCAGGCTGTAGAGCGGGTAGGTGAAGGTGGCTGGCCGGTTTTTTTCGAAGAAGAAATGCCCGACCCAGGCGAAGCCATAGCCCACCACCGGTACTGCCAGCAGTAGAAGCCATTTGCCGCTGCCCAGGGTGTAGGCCAGCAGGGCGATCACCAGGCTGGTGCCAACGAAGTGCAGGCGGCGGCACGTGGGGTTGCTGTGCTCCCCCAGGTAATACGGGTAGAACTCGGCAAAGCTGCGAAATGGCGCGGTGGGGTGCATGTCAGTGCTCCGGGTTGGGACTTCTGGACGGGATGCACGGCGTGGAGCCTGATTCGAGTCTAGAGTCATTGGCGGGGCCGACCAGTGACAATAGGCGCCAATTGAGTATCCTTGGGGTTCACCGCAGGCGCGGTCAGGATAAGAAGCATGCCATGAGCGAAAGAACCACGTCAGCCAGCTGGGCATCAGGGATCGTGAAGGCGCTCGAGCTGGAAGGGCTGGACTGCCAGGCCATGTTCCGGCAGTTGGGGCTTGATTTTGCCGCCCTCGACGACCCTGACGCACGCTTTGCGCAAGATTCCATGACCCGGCTTTGGCAACTGGCCGTCGAGCTCTCGGGCAACGAGGCCATCGGCCTGAACATGGCGCGCGTGGTACGGCCCGCTTCGTTCCACGTGGTGGGCTACGCCTTGATGTCCAGCCGTACCCTGGCGGAAGGTTTCGAACGGCTGGTGCGCTACCAGCGCATCATCGCCGAAAGCTCCGACCTGAGTTTCACCTTGGGTGCCGAGGGCTATTCGTTGATCCTGACCGTGCATGGCGATCACCTGCCGCCGACCCGGCACAGTGCCGAGGCGTCCCTGGCCTGTGCGCTGGCGCTGTGCAAATGGCTGAGCGGCCGGCCGGTGCAGCCGCGCCGGGTTCTGGTGCAAGGCCCCCAGCCGAAAAACGTGGAGCCGTACAAAGTCGCCTTCCATTCACCCCTGGTGTTTGGTGCGCCTCACGATGCACTGGTGTTCGAGCGCGCCGACATGGAGGCACCGCTGCCAACCGCCAACGAGGCCATGGCTGTGCTGCATGACCGTTTTGCCGGCGAGTACCTGGCACGCTTTTCTGAAACCCGGGTTACCCATCGGGTGCGCCAGGTGCTCTGCCGCATCCTGCCCCAAGGGGAACCGAAGCGCGAAACCCTGGCCCAGGCCCTGCACCTGTCGCAACGCACGCTGCAGCGGCGCTTGCAGGAAGAGGGCACCAGTTTTCAGTCGTTGCTCGATGACACCCGGCGCGAACTGGCCGAGCAGTACCTGGCCCAGCCTGGCATGACCCTGCTGGAAACCGCCTACCTGCTGGGCTTCGCCGACCCCAGCAATTTCTACCGGGCCTTCCGCCGCTGGTTCGACACCACCCCCACCGAATACCGCGCCCGCCTGGGTACCCAGGCCGATGCGGTCAGTGACGCCAGAATGCAGGCATGCACAACACCAGCACGGTAATGATCTCCAGGCGCCCCAATAGCATGCCGCTGGCCAGGATCCACTTGGCGGCATCCGGCAGCTTGGCGTAATTGCCCGATGGGCCGATCACCTCTCCCAGCCCAGGCCCCACCCCGGAAACGGTACCGGCAGCGCCCGTGAGCGCGGTCATCCAGTCCACGCCCAGCAGTGACAGCAGCAGCGCCATGACGCAGATGGTGATGGCGAAGAAAAACGAGAACGTGAGAATGGAGCGCACGATTTCTTCGTCCAGGCGGTGGCCGTTGTACTTCTGCTTGATCACCGCACGTGGGTGGATCAGCTGGTTGAGGTTGGCCTTCAGCAGAATGTAGGCCACCTGGAAGCGGAAAATCTTGATGCCCCCGGCGGTTGAGCCGGAGCAGCCGCCGACGAAGCCCAGGTAGAAGAACAGCATCAGCGAGAAGTTGCCCCACAGGCTGTAGTCGCCCAGGGCAAAGCCGGTGGTGGTGACCACCGACGTGACGTTCAGCGCAACGTGCCGCAGGGCGTCGAGCCAGTGCAGGTTGGTGGTGTACCAGTACCAGGTGCCCAGCACCAGCCAGGTGACCACCAGCATGCCGAGCAGGCCCTGCACCTGCTGGTCGCGGATCAGCGCGCCGCGGTTGCCGCGCAGGGTGGCCACGTACAGGGTGAACGGCAGGCTGCCAAGAATCATCACCACCACGGCCACCCAGTGCACGGCAGGGATGTCCCACTTGGCCAGGGATTGGTCCGAGGTGGAGAAGCCACCGGTGGAGATCGCCGACATGGCATGGTTGATGGCGTCGAACGGGCTCATGCCGGCCCACCAGAAGGCCAGCGCGCCCAGTATCGAGAAGCCCACGTACACCGCCACGATGGACTTGGCCACCATGTGCGAGCGTGGCATGACCTTCTCCGAGCGGTCGGAGGATTCGGTCTGGAACAGCCGCATGCCACCGATACGCAGCAGCGGCAGGATCGCTACCGCCATGGCGATGAAGCCGATACCCCCCAGCCAGTGCAGCATCGACCGCCACATCAGGATGCCGGGCGACATGGTGTCCAGCCCGCTGAGCACGGTGGCGCCGGTGGCGGTGATACCGGACATGCTTTCGAAGAAAGCGTCGGTGTAGCTGATGTGCTGGGTAAGCAGAAACGGCAACGCGGCGAACACGCAGACCACCAGCCAGCTGCACACCGTCAGCAGGTACATGTCACGCGGGCGCAGGTGCACGTGCTCGGGGCGCCCCGGGATGACCAGCGCCAGGCCTGCCAGGAAGGTGATCAGGCTCGACCACAGGAACGACGGCATGTCACTGGTACGTTCGAAGATCACCAGTGTCGCCATGGGAACGGCCATGCCCACCGCCAGCGTGATCAGGAAGATGCCGATGATGAAACCAATGATCCTCAGGGTCGGCAACGCCATGTGCTGTGCTCGGGCTCGGAACGGAAGGGCGCCATTCTACCTGCGAGGCGCGCAGGCTCAAGCCCAATCGGCCGCTGCCTGCCGTGCTGCTTGCAGCTTGGGGCTTGCAGCCTGAGAATGACCGCACATTCAATTATCAGGAGGGTAGCCGATGGAGGCTCTCGACGCATTGCTCAACCGTGTTTCCGTGCCACGCCTGACCGACCCGGCGCCCAATGAGGCCCAGCGTGAAGCGCTGTTCCAGGCCGCCTTGCGTGCGCCGGACCATGGCCAGTTGCGGCCTTGGCGGTTCCTCACCATCGAGGGTGCCGCGCGCGAGCGTTTGGGTGAGCTGTTCGCCGAGGCCGTGAAGGGCAAAGGCGAGGCGACCGAGGCGGCGCTGGACAAGGCACGGGCGATGCCGCTGCGGGCGCCGCTGCTGATCGTGGTGGTCGCAAGCCTGCAGGATCATTTCAAGGTGCCTAAATCCGAACAGCGTCTGGCTGCGGGCTGTGCGGCGCACGGTATCCTCATTGCCGCCCACGCCCAAGGTATCGGTGCGGTGTGGCGCACCGGTGACCTGGCTTTCGATGCGCATGTGCACCAGGGCCTTGGCCTTGCCGACAATGAAGAGCTGATCGGCTTCCTGTATGTGGGTACCCCGCTGAACGAGCCGCGTACGGCGCCCGTGCTGCAAACCGCCGATTTCGTCAGTACCTGGGGCTAGGCAGCGGCCGTTGCCTCAACTGCCCGCGGCCTCGGCCACTGGCAGCTCCAGTGTCGCCACAAAGCCTCCTTGCGGGTGGTTTTCCAGCGTCAGGCCGCCGCCATGGCGCTCGGCCGCCTTGCGGGCGATGGCCAACCCAAGGCCGTGGCCTGGGGCTTCCTGCCCAGGCGCGCGGAAGAACGGTTCACCCAGCCGCGTCAGGTGCGCCGCGGCCGCGCCTGGGCCGTGATCACGCACGCTCACCCGCACCTGATCGCCTTCGCGTACAGCGCGCAACTCCACGGGTTGGCCTGGCGGGTTGAAGCGCAGTGCGTTGCGCAGCAGGTTATCCACGGCGCGCTCGATGAGCGTGGGCCAACCCTGCAGGGTCAGGCCCGGCTGCGCCTCCAGGCGCACGTCCTGTTCGGGTGCGCTTAGCAATGCGTCCTTGCGCACGCTACCCAACAGGGCATTGAGGTCGACCGGTTCGGCATGGGCCTGGTCGGCATCGACCCGGGCCAGGGTGAGAATCTCGCTGATCAGGTCTTCCAGCCGGTCACACTCGCGGGCCAGGCGTGGCCATAGGGCCTCACGCTGCTCGGGGTCCGCCCGTTCGGCCAGGGCCAGGGCAATGCGCAGCCGGGCCAGTGGCGAACGCAGCTCGTGAGACACGTCGCGCAACAACTGGCGCTGGCTGCCGATCGTGCTCTGCAGGCGCGCGCCCATCTTGTTGAAATCCTGCGCCAGTACGCCGAACTCGTCGCGCCTGGCCGCCAGTTTCGCAAGGCTGTTCTGCTGGTAGGTGGTCTGGCCCAGGTCATGCACCGCGCTGCGCAGGCGGCTTAGCGGGCGGGTGATCGACAGCGTTACCAGCAGGCTGAACAGGGTCAGCACCACCAGCGCGATCCCCAGCGCACTCAGTGGCCACAGCAGGCTCTCGCGGTGCCAGGCGTCCAGGGCCGGGTGTGGAATGCGGTAGATAAGCAGGTAGGAGTTGCCCGACTTGGGGCTGGTGTATTCCTCGGTCAGCCGGCGCCACGGCAAGCGGCGTTCATCATTGTGCTGGCGTGCCTCCAGTGCGGCGGCCCGGCGCGGGAAGGTGCCGGGGACCACGGCATCGCCGCTGTCGTCCAGCACCTGCACGTCGATCTTGTAGCGGTCCTTGCGCCGCTCCAGAAAACGCTGCGCCGGGTCTACACCCTCTTGCTCGTAGTGCTTGGCCCACTGGCTGGCCAGGGTATTGAGCCCTGGGTGACGGCTGAGTATCCAGGCGTCCTGGTTGAGCATGTGCCCCAGCAGGATCGACAACCCTGCCACAAGGGCGATGGCCAGCCAGAAACTGGCCAGAATGCGCCAGAACAATGAACGCACGAACACCTCCACAAACGGTAAAAGCCCGCCGCGCACCAGGCTGGCCTGATGCGCGGCGGGCGTCGAGTTGAAAGCTTACTGGGCCTTCTTGGCTTTTTCAGCTTTCCAGGTCTGGAATTCCTGCCATTCGGCGCGTTTGGCTGCGCGTTCTTTCTGCAGTTCGTCGAACTTCTTCTGCTGGTCAGGCTTGAGCAGGTTGCGTACGGCGCTGTCGGTCTTGTCGCGGCTGGCCTGCAGTTCGTCTTTCATGGCCTTCTGGTCGGCAGCCGGCAGCTTCTCCAGGTAACGCTCGGTGATGTCGCGACGCTGCTGCATTTGCTCGCCCATCAGTTTGCCCACCTGTTCGCGTTGGTCGCGGGTCAGGTCCAGCTCATGGAAGGCCGGGCCGCCGCGGTGGTGCGGGCCGTCCGGGCGTGGGCCGCCATCAGGCATGGCCATGGCCACGGTTGGCAGGGCGGCGGCGAACAGCAGGGCGGTGAGGGTCTTGCGCATGGTGTCTCTCCTTTCATAGGCCGGCAGTGACCGGATGAGCACAGTCTAGGGCGGTGACCGTCAAGCGCCGTCAGTGCAGGGTAAAGGAAAGGTAAAGGGGCAGGGGGCGCTGCAAGCCGTTTGCGCACGGCCTACCGTTGGTTAGTGCAGCGCATTGCTCACTGGGCGTAGTAGTAACCGCGGCTGCGCAAGGCGACGATACGCGGGCGCCCGTCGGCATGGGGGCCGATTTTCTTGCGCAGGTTACTCACGTGCATGTCCAGGCTACGGTCATACAGGGTCAGCTTGCGGCCAAGGCCGATCTGCGCCAGCTCCTGCTTGTCCAGCGGCTCGCCCGGCTGGCGCAGCAGGGCCTCGAGAATCCGGCTTTCGGACAGGGTGAGGGTCATTTCCCGGCCGTCGATACTGGCCACGCCCCTGGCGGGGCTGTACACCAGGTCGCCCAGCTCCACCTGGCTGCTGGTGGCGGTGGGGTGGCTGCGGCGCAACACGGCGCGCAGGCGCGCGGTGAGTTCCCGTGGGTCACAGGGTTTGGCCAGGTAATCGTCAGCGCCCAGCTCCAGGCCCAGGATACGGTCCAGGGGCTCGCCCCGGGCAGACAGCATCAGCACCGGCAGTTCGGCGTGTTCGCTGCGCAGCTGCTTGAGCAGCTCCAGGCCGCTGCCATCGGGCAGCATCACGTCCAGCACCACGGCGGCCGGCGCCTGATCGGCCAGCGCCTGGCGTGCGGCCTGGCCATCGTGGCAGGCGCGCACGCTGAAGCCTTCCTGGGTCAGCCAGCTGGCGAGCAGGTCGCACAGCTCCTGGTCATCATCAATCAGTAACAGCTCGCTCATGACTCACTCAATTCAACCATTGACGGCGACTCGTTGGTCCGCCAGTGGCAAAGATACCGCAGTCCTGAGGCCCGCGTGCAACTGTGACCAGCGTGGCGCCGCCAGGGCGATCAAGGCATAACTTGCTTGAAGGGTTTGACCACGACCTGTTCGTACACACCCGCCGCGATGTAGGGGTCGGCATCGGCCCAGGCCTGGGCGGCGGCAAGCGAATCGAATTCGGCAACGATCAGGCTGCCACTGAAACCGGCGTCGCCCGGGTCGTTGCTGTCGATGGCCGGGTGCGGGCCGGCCAGCACCACACGGCCTTCGGCCTTCAGCTGCTGCAGGCGCTCGATGTGCGCAGGGCGTGCAGCCAGGCGTTTTTCCAGGGAGTTGGCGACGTCGCTGGCGATGATGGCGTAGAGCATGTCAATCCTTGGGTTTGGAGGTAGAGGGGTCATCGTGCAGGTGGCGGGACAGGTACACGCCCTGTGCCACCAGGAAGAGGACGGTCATGCCCAGGCTGCCGAACACCTTGAAGTCCACCCAGAAGTCCTGGAAGGTGAAGGCGACGAACAGGTTGGCGGCACCGCAGAACACGAAAAAGCCTATCCAGGCCAGGTTCAGGCGCGTCCAGATGGCATCTGGCAGGGTCAGGGCATGGCCCATGATGCGCTTGATCAGCACCCGGTCACCTATGAAGTGGCTGCCCGCGAAGGCCAGGGCGAACAGCCAGTTCACCACGGGTGCCTTCCACTTGAGGAAGGTTTCGCTGTGGAAGGTGAGGGTAAGGCCGCCGAACACCAGGCAGGCGACCAGCGTCAGCCACTGGCCCTTTTCCAGCCTGCGCTGGCGCAGGAACAGGGCGCCGTAGACCACCAGCGAACTGACGATGAGCATCGCCGTGGCGCTGTAGATGCCGCCAAACTCGAAGCTGTGCCCACCCAGTTCGACAGGGCGCGGGTCCAGCTTGTAGACGATGAAGAACAGCAGCAGCGGGATGAAATCGATGAATTGTTTCACAATGGCAGCCAGAACCGGGATGTGACGGCATAATAACAAACATCGATTCCAGCGAAAGCGCTACTCCATGAATGTTGATCTGCACTGTCACAGCACGGCCTCCGATGGCGCCCTGTCGCCTTCGGTCCTGGTCGCCCGGGCCTTCGAGCATGGGGTGCGAACGCTGGCGCTCACCGACCATGACACCCTCGAAGGCCTGCCCGAAGCGCGTCAGGCCTGCCAGTCGCACGGCATGCACTGGGTCAGCGGGGTGGAGTTGTCCTGCACCTGGGGCGGCGCCACCATCCACGTGCTGGGGTATGACTTCCCGCTGGACGCCCCACCGTTGCTGGCCGCCATCGAGGCGCTGCACCGCGGCCGCTGGCTGCGCGCCGAAGAGATCGACAAGCGCCTGGCCGCCAAGGGCATGCCCGGCACGCTGCAAGGCGCCCGCCAGGTGCAGCACGCACTGGGCGACAGCGGCAACGCGCCGGCGCGCCCGCATTTTGCCGAATACCTGGTACGGGCCGGGCACGTCAAGGACCGCGGCGAGGCGTTTCGCAAATGGCTGGGTGCCGGCAAGCTGGGCGACGTCAAGCAGCACTGGCCCACGCTGGAGGAAACCGTTGCCACCCTGCGGCAGTCCAATGCCTGGGTAAGCCTGGCCCACCCGATGCATTACACGCTGACACGCAGCAAGCGCAGACGGCTGATAGCCGACTATATTCAGGCAGGTGGGCAGGCGCTTGAAGTGGTCAACGGCATGATGCCCGCCGAGCAGGTGGGTACCCTGTCCATCCTTACCCGTGAATTCGGCCTGCTGGCAAGCGCTGGCAGTGATTTCCACGGCCCCGGCACCTGGGGCGAGATCGGTGCCTACCGGCCTTTGCCCGAGGACCTGCCACCTCTGTGGCGCCGTTTCAGCCATGAACAGCCAATGTCGGCATGAACAGGACGAGTACGTGAGCCAATTTTTCCAGATTCATCCGGAGAACCCGCAGGCGCGGCTGATCCGTCAGGCGGTGGAGATCATCCGCAAGGGCGGGGTGGTGGTGTACCCCACCGACTCGGCCTACGCCCTGGGCTGCCAGATCGGTGACAAGGCCGCCATCGAGCGGGTCCGGCGCCTGCGCGGGCTGGACAAGACCCACAACTTCACCCTGATGTGTTGCGACATGTCGCAGCTGGGGCTGTACGCCAAGGTCGACACCGGCACCTTCCGCTTGCTCAAGGCCCATGTGCCGGGCCCTTACACCTTCATTCTGAACGGTACCCGCGAGGTGCCGCGCCTGTTGCTGCACGAGAAGCGCCGCACCATCGGCCTGCGCGTGCCGGACCACGCCATCACCCTGGCGCTGCTGGCAGAGCTGGGCGAGCCGCTGATGAGCGTGAGCCTGATTCTGCCCGGCGACGAAGAGCCGATGACCGACCCGTACGAAATCCGCGAACGCCTGGAGCATCATGTGGACCTGGTGATCGACGGCGGCTATGGCGACCTGAAGGCTTCCACCATCATCGACCTGTCTGGCGACGAGCCGGCGCTGATCCGCGAAGGTTGTGGCGACCCGGCGCCGTTCCTGGTCAGCGCGTGAACCCGGTATCAATGCCTGAAGCCCCGGCCCCCCAGGCCGAGGTGCCCAGGCAGCTGCAACTGGCGCTGGTGTATGGCGAGGCGGTCACCGAGCTGCCGCTGGACCTGTATATCCCGCCCGATGCCCTGGAAGTCATCCTCGAAGCCTTCGAAGGCCCGCTGGACCTGCTGCTGTACCTGATCCGCAAGCAGAACATCGATATTCTCGACATCCCGGTGGCGGAAATTACCCGCCAGTACATGGGGTACGTCGAGTTGATGAAAAGCGTGCGCCTGGAGCTGGCTGCCGAGTACCTGGTGATGGCGGCCATGCTTGCCGAGATCAAGTCGCGCATGCTGCTGCCGCGCGCTGTCGACGTGGACGAAGAGGAGGGCGATCCGCGCGCCGAACTGATCCGCCGGCTGCAGGAGTACGAGCGGTTCAAGGCCGCCGCCGAGGGCATCGACGGGTTGTCGCGGGTGGGGCGCGAGGTGCTGGTGCCGTGCCTGGAAGCGCCGCAGGCCAAGGTGCGCAAGCTGCTGCCCGAAGTCAGCCTGGAAGAACTGTTGTTTTCCATGGCCGAGGTGATGCGCCGCAATGACCTGTTCGAAAACCATCAGATCACCCGCGAAACCCTGTCGACCCGCGAGCGCATGAGCCAGGTGCTCGAGCGCCTGAAGGGCGGGGGCTTCGTACCCTTTGTAGAGCTGTTCACGCGGGAAGAGGGCAAGCTGGGGGTGGTGGTCACCTTCATGGCCATTCTCGAACTGGTGAAGGAAACGCTGGTGGAACTGGTGCAAAATGAGGCCTTCGCCGCCATTCATGTGCGGCTACGCCCGGCCTCTGTTGAAGAACCCGATGAACCTGAATGAACCGCGCGACCTGGCGTCGCTGATTGAAGCCTTCCTGCTGGCCTCGGGCAAACCCCAGTCTCTGGAGCGCCTGTACGAGCTGTTCGAAGAGGCCGAGCGCCCCGAGCCGAAGGTGTTTCGCCAGGCACTGGCGGTGCTGGGCAAGTCGTGCCACGGCCGTGCGTTCGAACTCAAGGAGGTAGCCAGCGGTTACCGCCTGCAGATTCGCGAGGCGTATGCCCCCTGGGTGGGCCGGCTGTGGGAAGAGCGCCCCCAGCGCTACTCGCGGGCGCTGCTCGAAACCCTGGCCTTGATCGCCTACCGCCAGCCCATCACTCGCGGTGAAATCGAAGACGTACGGGGCGTGGCGGTGAACAGCAATATCGTCAAAACCCTGATGGAGCGTGAGTGGATTCGCGTGGTGGGCTACCGCGAGGTACCAGGCCGGCCCGCGATGTTCGCCACCACCAAGGCCTTTCTCGACCACTTCAACCTCAAAAGCCTGGAAGACCTGCCCGCCCTTGCCGCCCTGCGGGAAATGGAGCCCGAGCCGCTGCTGGACCCGGATGACGCACCGGTGCCCGCCCACTTGCAGGCGTTGGCTGATGCCAGCCTTGAGGAAGATGAAGACGCCGCTGCACCGAAGGACGAAACCAGCTTCCGAAGCCTGCTGGTGGAACTCGACGCCATGGAACAGGGGCTCAAGACCGATTTCGACGACCTTCGCGAAACCGAGCCTGCCGCAGAGAGCCCGGGCAAACTGGAGCCTTGAGCGCTTCCACTGGGCAGAAAGGCTGCGTCTAGCTGTTAAAACCCGCTTAGCTGCGGTGCGTTCCCACGCTGAACCGCGTATGATGCGCGGCCTTTTGGCGCATTCGCTGCCAGATGCCTGTTTTCATTCCTACACCGGGAGGTGCCCAGATGAGTGAGCAAGACCTGCAACAAACCGAAATTACCCCACCCGCTGGCGAGAAGCTGCAGAAAGTGCTGGCGCGCATTGGCGTGGGCTCGCGCCGTGACGTCGAGGCCTGGATCAGCCAGGGCCGCATCAAGGTCAACGGCGTTGCCGCTACCCTTGGCCAGCGTGTCGACCTGCACGATGCCATTGCCGTTGACGGCAAGCTGATCAAGCGCGAGGAAGCCGCCGAGGCGACCCGCCGGGTGATCATGTACAACAAGCCCGACGGTGAAATCTGTACCCGTGACGACCCAGAAGGTCGCCCGACGGTATTCGATCGCCTGCCGCGCCCGAAAGAGGGCCGCTGGATCAACATCGGCCGCCTCGACATCAACACCACCGGGCTGCTGCTGTTCACCACCGACGGTGAGCTGGCCAACCGCCTGATGCACCCCTCTTACGAGATGGACCGTGAATATGCGGTGCGGGTGCGTGGTGAGGTGGACGACGAGATGATCGAACGCCTGAAGGCGGGTGTGATGCTCGAAGACGGCCCGGCGAAATTCACCGACATCCAGAAGGCGCCGGGTGGTGAAGGCTTCAACCACTGGTACCACTGTGTGGTGATGGAAGGGCGTAACCGTGAGGTGCGTCGCCTGTGGGAATCCCAGGGCATGGTGGTCAGCCGCCTGAAACGCGTGCGTTTTGGCCCGGTGTTCCTCAATTCCGACCTGCCGATGGGACGCTGGCGTGAAATGAGCCAGGGCGAAATCGACATCCTTGCCGCCGAAGTGGGCTTGCAGCCAGTAGCGCTGCCGGCCATGAACCTCAAGGCCAAGGACAAGATGGAGCGCCTGCAGCGCAAGTCGTCCCGCCCGCTGGGCCGTGGCGAGCGCGTGCGCAGCCTGCGCCCTGCACAGGACGGTGCGCCCGAGCGCCCAGCCCGCGAAGAAACCCCGCGCAAGCCCAACCGCGGCAGTGCCGTGGCTGAGCGCCCAAGCGAAATGCGCAAGCGTACCGACAAGCCGCACGGCGACAAGCCAGCAGGCCGTGGGCGCGGCAAGCCACGCGGCTGATCGGCCTCGTTCGGCCTGTGAGATCGAGCGCCGCCAAAGCGGTGCCCGATCTCACAAGCGCTACCTCACACAGGCAAAATCCCCGTCAGCCTCATCCCCATCACCCGAACTGCAGTAACCTTTCAGGCGACTGGCAAGTTTCCAAACCAGTCTGTAAAAAAAACTATACGCCCACCCTCAGCTTATCCCCGCATTTCAGACTTTTCGTGCCTACGTAAAGAGATATTGCCGCCGCGATGCGGTTTACCTCGCCCATACCCCGTCACCCCCTCTTGCCCAAAC
>NZ_JACVVG010000045.1:0-35391 GCF_016647875.1 Pseudomonas sp. S36
GTCGCGATGGGCTGCAACGCAGCCCCAGCGGTATCAGCATTCGATCACAGATTGCCGGAGGCGCTGCGCACCCCATCGCGAGCCTCGTGCCTACAGGCGGGGATAATCGATGTAACCAACCGCACCGTTGCCATAAAAGGTTTCCGGGTGGGCTTCGTTCAACGGGGCATCGGCCGCCAGCCGCGCCGGCAGGTCGGGGTTGGCAATGAACGGCACGCCAAACGCCACTGCATCTGCCTTGCCGTTGGCCAGGGCTGCGTTGGCACTGGCTTTGTCGAAACGCTCGTTGACGATATAGGGGCCGCCGAATGCCTGCTTGATCAGCGGGCCCAGGCTGTCGTCGGCTTCGCGCTCGCGCGAGCAGATGAAGGCAATGCCGCGCTTGCCCAGCTGCCGGGCGACGTAGGTGAAGGTTTCTGCGCGGTTGGCATCGCCCATGTCGTGGGCGTCGGCACGGGGTGCCAGGTGCATGCCCACGCGCTCGGCGCCCCACACCTCGATAACCGCATCGGTCACCTCCAGCAGCAGGCGCGCACGGTTTTCGAGTGAGCCGCCGTAACGGTCGCTGCGCTGGTTGGTGCTGCTCTGCAGGAACTGATCCAGCAGGTAGCCGTTGGCACCGTGTATCTCCACCCCGTCAAAACCTGCGGCCTTGGCGTTTTCGGCGCCGCTGCGGTAGGCCTCGACGATGTCGCGAATTTCTTCGGTTTCCAGCGCGCGCGGGGTGGGGTAGTCGCTGAGGGGCCGCACCAGGCTTACGTGGCCTTTGGGCTGGATGGCGCTCGGGGCCACCGGCAGTTCGCCGTTCAGGTAGCTGGGGTGGGAAATGCGGCCCACATGCCACAGCTGCAGGAAGATGCGCCCGCCAGCAGCGTGCACCGCCTTGGTGACATTGTTCCAGCCGCGTACCTGCTCATCGTTCCAGATGCCGGGCGTGTCCGGGTAGCCGACGCCCATGGCGCTGACCGAGGTGGCCTCGCTGAGGATGAGCCCGGCACTGGCCCGTTGCACATAGTACTCAGCCATCAGTGCGGTGGGTACGCGGTCGGCGTCTGCCCGGCAGCGGGTGAGTGGGGCCATGATGATGCGGTTGGGCAGTTCCAGGTCGCCCAGGGTGATTGGATCGAAAAGCGTGGTCATAGCGGTTACCTGCTGGTCAGAGGGCTTGGCGCAGTTGTTCGAGAAACGCCTTGATGGTGACTTCGTTGCGCTTGAAGAAGTGCCATTGGCCAATCTTCTGGCTGGTGATCAGCCCAGCACGCTGCAAAGTGGCCAGGTGGGCAGAAACGGTGGACTGCGACAGTGCGCAGCGCTGGTCTATCTGCCCGGCACACACACCGTTGTCGGTGCTGTGGTACTGGTCCGGAAAGTGCGTGGCCGGGTCTTTCAACCAACCGAGAATTTCTCGCCTGGCCGGGTGTGCCAGTGCTTTTATGATGTCGTCGAGATCGAGTGGCATGGTGTGGCTCGTGCTGTAGCGGTATATCGCGATAGGGCGAAACCTACATCGGTATTTCGCGATATACAAATATGAAAGCGTTATCAGCTGATCGCTGATCGGTATATCGCCCTCCAGCGATATACGTGTGCCGGGGTGCTAGACTGCGGCCATGAATTATCTTGCACATCTGCACCTTGGGGGCCCCGAACCCCAGCAAATGCTCGGCAGCCTGTACGGCGACTTCGTCAAGGGCTCGCTGGAAGGGCGTTTTCCACCCACACTGGAAGCGGCCATTCGCTTGCACCGACGTATCGACAGCTACACCGACCAGCACCCCTTGGTACTTGCCGCGCTGGCGCGCTTTCCGCGTGAGCGTCGGCGCTTTGCCGGGATTGTGCTGGATGTATTCTTCGACCATTGCCTGGCACGGCACTGGCACGATTATGCCAAGCAGCCCCTGGGCGAGTTCACTGCGCAATTCTATCGGGTACTGCTGGCCGAGCCTGAACTGCCGGGGCGGCTGGGGCGTATCGCACCTTCCATGGCAGCCGATGACTGGCTGGGGGCATACGGAGATTTTGCGGTGCTTGAGCACGTCTTCAATGGCATCGCCCGGCGGCTGTCGCGTCCGGAAGGCATGGAAGGGGTGATGGGGGAGCTTGAACGGTTGTATGAGCCGTTGTTGGCGGACTTCCGGGCG
The DNA here is from genome assembly GCF_016647875.1 of Pseudomonas sp. S36. Lineage (NCBI taxonomy): Bacteria > Pseudomonadati > Pseudomonadota > Gammaproteobacteria > Pseudomonadales > Pseudomonadaceae > Pseudomonas > Pseudomonas sp. S36. The sequence continues at coordinate 2,142 of NZ_JACVVG010000045.1, forward strand.
TTTTACCCGCAGCTGCAGGGTTTTGCGGCGCTGCAGTTGGAGGTGGGCAGGTAGGGGGAGTGCGCCACGTTTGCGGCGCATCGCGAGCGACGGGGCGATTTGCTCAAGCGGCCTTAGGCTGGCGGCGCGGGGCTGCTGCTACGACTTCGAAGCCGAACAATGCCACCTGGATGGCTTGTTGTGCCTGCAGGGCCAGCACCGCGCGCTCCTTGCCCGCACTCTGAACCGGTGGTAACAGGTGGATGTGTACCTGGCTGCGTGGCTGTGCGAACAGGCGCATGAGGTGCGACACCAAGTCATCATCGCCAACGAACGGGGCAACAGGGTCAGGCTTGCCGTCGCGCAGGTACTCGATGGCAACCGGCTGCACCGCCACGCCCTGGTCAATTGCCCCAGCCAGCAAGCGGCCATGGAAGGTGCGCAATTGGGAGCCATCCGTGGTGGTGCCTTCGGGGAAAATCAGCAACGGCCTGGCCTGGCCCAACTGCTCGCTGATCTGCTCGCGCAGGCGCTGGCCATCGCCCCCGCCACGGCGGATGAACAGTGTGCCGGCCTGCTCGGCCAGCCAGCCGGCCACCGGCCAGTGCCGCACTTCGGCCTTGGACAGGAACGACAGCGGCAGCAGCATGCCCAGCAGTGGGATATCGGTCCAGGACACGTGGTTGCTGACCCACAGCATCGGCTGGCGCGGCAGTTGGCCGCGTACCTGCACGTCGAAGGGCAGGGCAGCCACCAGGCGCTTCATGAATATGCAGCTCCAGCGCTGGCGGCGTACAAGGTTGGCTTTTACGCCAAGGCGTTCGCCCACAGCGATCACGCTTGCCATCAGCATGCCCAGTACTACCACCATCAGCAGCCGGCACAGGCGGGCCAGCACCCGCAGGCTGGTCATCAGACTGCCGCCTTGAAGTGGCGGGCATAACGCGGGCACAACTCGTCGCGTTTGAGCAGGATGAACACATCGGCCACCTGGAAGTCCTGGTCCCAGCACGGTTCACCGCAGATCTTCGCCCCCAGGCGCATGTAGGCCTTGAGCAGGGGTGGCATTTCTGCGATCACGTTGCTGGGCAAGGCCAGTTTGGGCAGCGGATTACGTGGCTCGGCACGCAGGTGCTCGGTGCACAGGTAGCGCTCGCGCAGGCGCTGCATCACCGCGTGAGCCTGGATACCGCCGTCCTGCATCGGAATGCTGGCGCAGCCCATCAGGTAGCTGTAGCGCCCCTCGTTGAGCACTTCGGCCAGTTCGCCCCACAACACGGCGATGGTGCCGCCGTTGCGGTAGTCGGGGGCAACACAGGTACGGCCCAGTTCCAGGATCGGGCCTTGCAACTGCACCAGGCCATGCAGGCTGAACTCTTCTTCGCTGTAGAAGCGGCCCAGGCTGCTGGCGGCCTGGTGGTCGAGCAGGCGAGTGGTAGCCACCAGCTTGCCGGTATTCAGGTCACGCACACCAATGTGGCGGCAGTGAACGTCGTAGTCATCCCTGTCCAGGCCGTGCTCGGCACCTTTGAGCTTGGCTTTGAACTCCGCGCTGAATACTTGATAGCGCAAGGCCTGGGCTTCTTGAAGGGCCGCTTCGCCAACCAGGCGTTCGGCTTGCAGACGGCGTTCGGTGCTGTTGTCGCCAGTGTGAGCGATCCGAGTCATTGCGAGTCTCCATAAGCCAGCCATGGAAGAGCGGCCGGTCGGCTTTGTTGTGCAAGGTCAGCCTAGGTAGACCCGGTGTCACCCCCATGAACCTTTGGTGATGCTTGCATGACACCCGCCAGCACTGCGCAACTGTCACGAAAGGGCCGTAGCCTGCTGCGCACATCATCGATGCCTGCTACAGAGAGCCCGAACCGCAATGCTCAAAGGCCTGTTGCTGTTTCTATGCATCACCACCGCCCAGGCTGAGCCATGGCCTGATGCGCACTGGCAGCGCGCACCCGATACGCTGGACTGGCAAGCGGTGGACGCCTATGCGTTCCCATCGCGCACCGGTGCCGGGCGTGATGGCGTCCGCACCGATGCCCTGCTGATCGTCCGCGACGGGCGCATCGTTCACGAACGCTACGCCGCGCCAACCACCGCCAGCACTGCACACCTCACCTGGTCGGTGAGTAAAAGCGTGCTCGCCACCGTGCTTGGGGTGGCCTACGGGCAGGGCCGCTTCCATTTGCAGGACCCGCTGGCACGCTTCTATCCCGCCATGGCCGCGCACCCGGACGTGCGCATGATGGACTTGCTGCATTGGGCCAGTGGGTTGCAATGGCAGGAGGATTACGAATACGCGCCGCTCAAGTCTTCGGTGGTGGCCATGCTGTACACACGAGGGCGCAGCGATATGGCGGCCTATGCGGCCAGCCACGAGGCGGCGGCGCCGGCTGGCCAGCAATTTGTGTACTCCAGCGGTGACAGCAACCTGTTAGCCGCCGGCCTGCGCGGCATGCTGGGCACCGCGCAGTACCCGGATTACCCCTGGCAGGCCTTGTTCACGCCGCTGGGCATCGACAGCGCGGTGTGGGAGCGTGACGCTGCCGGCACCTTCGTTGGCTCCTCCTACCTGTACTTGACTGCCCGCGACCTGGCCCGTATCGGCCTGCTGATGCTGCGCGATGGCCGCTGGCATGGCCGGCAGTTGCTGCCCGCTGACTGGGTGGCGTTCAACCGCACGCCATTTGCCAATGCCCGCCGTGAGCCCGGTGAGCCCAGCCCCGGCGGCCACTGGTGGCTGAACCAGCCAGACGCCGATGGCCAACGGCCCTGGCCGAGTGCACCGGCAGGCACCTACGCCGCCTTGGGGCACTGGGGCCAGGCGCTGTATGTGGTACCGGAGCAGAACCTGGTCATCGTGCGCTATGCCGATGACCGTGACGCCAGCTACCGGCATGACGCGTTGCTCAAGCGCGTGCTGGCGGCTTTGGCAGGGGCGGGCGAATGAAGCGGGTAGCATGGCTGTTGGTAGTGGCGCTGTGCGGGTGGGCCTGGAGTGAACGCCAGGCGCTGGGCGATTTCCCGGGTATCCTTGCCGCCTACTCGGCCAAGGAGTACTGCTCGTGTCGCTTCGTCATGGGGTTCACGCCTGAATACTGCGACGCCTACGTCAAACAGTGGTTGCCCTTGAGCCATCTACAGGAAAACACCCTGCAGCGGCAGATCACTGCCCAGGGCCTGGGCCAACGTGCACAGGCGCGCTGGCAGGGCCCACGTGCAGGCTGCCGCTTGCTGCCATGAAGAGCGGCGCGGTAAGGTTGGCGGCCTGGTTTTACGAGATCCGTCATGTTCAAACTGCCCCGCCTGCTGCCGGCCTTGCTGCTGGCATTCTGCCTACCCGTACAGGCCAACTGGCACCTCGACGGTGAATCGTCACGGTTGTCCTTCATTACCGGCAAGAACGGCGATACGGCTGAAGTGCACCGTTTTCTCGTGTTGCATGGGTCGGTCGACCGCAAGGGTGTTGCAGGGCTGCGCATCGAGATGGATTCGGTCAGCAGCGGCATCCCGTTGAGGGATGAGCGCATGCGTGACGACCTGTTCGACGTCGGCCGCTTTGCCGAGGCGCAGGTACAGGCGCAACTGGACCTGCGGCCCATCAACGACCTGGCCGACGGTGCGCAGATCGAACTGCGCCTGCCGGTGACGGTGACCTTGCGTGGCCAGTCGCACAACTACGATGCCCTGTTGCTGGCAACGCGCCTGGACCAGCGGCGTTTTCAGGTGGTGACCCTGGAGCCGCTGGTGCTGCGTGCCGAAGACTTCGGCCTGCTGCCAGGGCTGGAAACCCTGCGCAAGTTCGCCAAGCTCAAATCCATCAACCCCTCGGTGCCGGTCAATGCGGTGCTGATCTTTACCGCCCGCTGACATGCCGGGGCCAGTCTTCCCCTGGCGGGATGGCAACCAGTTCGAACTGCTGATCGATGGCCCCGAATTTTTTCCGCGCATGCTCGCGGCCATCGGCGGCGCCCAAACCCAGGTCGACCTAGAGTTGTACCTGGTCGAAGCAGGCGCCTGCGCCGAGGCCGTGGTCCAGGCCCTTGAACACACTGCCCGGCGCGGTGTGCGGGTCCGCTGCCTGTTCGATGACTACGGCTCCCTGGCCTTCAACAGCGTGTTGCGCCAGCGCCTGGTGGATGCCGGTGTGTACCTGCGCTGGTACAACCGCCTGCACTGGAAGCGTGGCTTGCGCAACCTCTACCGCGATCATCGCAAGTTGCTGTTGGTGGACGAGCGCCGGGCGGTGGTGGGCGGCACGGGTGTGACCGACGAATTCTGGCGGCCAGACGCTGCCGCCAGCGATTGGCATGAAGTGATGGTGCAGATACAGGGCCCGGTGGTGAGCGACTGGCAGTTGCTGTTCGACCGCCAGTGGCAGGCCAACCACCGTCGCACGGCCTGGCGCCCTGCCGAAGGGTTTGGCCTGCCGCGCTTGCCCAAAGTGCCGGCGAAGGGGCAGGGTCTGGGCCGGGTAGCCTATGCCGACGCCCGCCAGCATCAGGACATCCTGCACGCGCTGGTGCGCGCGCTTAACAGCGGCACCCAGCGTGTGTGGCTGGCCACGCCTTATTTTCTACCCACCTGGAGCGTGCGCCGCTCGTTGCGCCGCGCCGCTGGCAAGGGGGTGGATGTGCGCCTGCTGCTGACCGGCCCGCGTACCGATCACCCGTCCGTCCGCTATGCCGGGCACCGCTATTACCCCCGCCTATTGCGTGCCGGGGTACGTATCTTCGAATACCAGCCGTGTTTCCTGCACCTGAAGATGGTGGTGGTGGATGACTGGGTAAGCATCGGTTCGTGCAACTTCGACCACTGGAACCTGCGCTTCAACCTCGAAGCCAACATCGAGGCACTGGACCCGGCGCTGACGGCCGCCGTGGTCGCCAGCTTCGAGCGCGATTTTGCGCAAAGCCAGGAAGTCGACCTGGACCACTGGAATGCGCGGCCGCTGTGGCGACGGGTGAAGCAGCGCGTCTGGGGCTGGCTGGACCGGCTGGTGGCCAACCTGCTCGACCGCCGCGACTGAGAGCGGCTATGGTGGGATCACAGTTCACAGGCAATGGATGGAGCGGATGCGATGACGGCGAAGAAGATTCTCATGCTGGTGGGCGATTATGTGGAGGATTACGAGGCCATGGTGCCGTTCCAGGCGCTGAGCATGGTCGGCCATACGGTGCATGCGGTGTGCCCGGAAAAGGTCGCGGGGCAGACCGTGCGCACAGCCATCCACGACTTCGAGGGCGAGCAGACCTACAGCGAAAAGCCCGGGCACCATTTTGCCCTGAACCACGACTTTGTGCGGGCTCGCCCCGAAAGCTATGACGCCCTGCTGATCCCCGGCGGCCGAGCCCCTGAATACCTGCGCCTGAACGAGAAGGTGCTGGACCTGGTACGCGCCTTCGACCAGGCCGGCAAGCCGATTGCCGCCGTGTGCCATGGTGCGCAACTGCTGGCAGCCGCGGGCGTGCTCAAAGGCCGCGAGTGCAGCGCCTACCCGGCGTGTGCGCCGGAAGTGCGCCTGGCAGGTGGAACATTCATCGACATCGCGGTCGACCAAGCGCATGTAGATGGCAACCTGGTCACCGCGCCTGCCTGGCCTGCGCACCCGGCGTGGCTGGCGGCCTTCCTGAAAGTGCTGGGCACTCGCATCTCGTAAACGCGTGGCTCAGGCGACCTGCTCTACCCAGTCGTTGAGGTTGTAGTAGTTGGTGACGCGGGCAATCTTGCCGCAATGAATGTAGAAGAAGGCTCCGGCCGGTAGCACGTAGGTCTGCCCCTTGGCGGCCGGCAGGCCTTCATCGGCTTCCAGGTACTGGCCGTGCACGGTGAACTCGACGGCGGCGCGGCTGCCGTCGGCGTTCTGCATGACCACGATGTCGGCCAGGCGTTCGCGGTAGCAGCGGTTCATCTTGCCCATGAAGGCCGCGAAGCTGGCCTTGCCCATCTGCCGCTCACCCTGGTTGATGTCGTGGATCACGTCTTCGCTGAGCAGCGCGAGAAAGGCTGGCATGTCGCCCGCATTGAAAGCGGCGTAGTAAGCATTTACCAGTTCGGTAGCGGTCATGGAACAATACCTGTCGTGTAGGGAAAAGGCGCGTCGTTGGCCCGGATGATAGGGTTTCCCCTCAAGCCCGGCTTAGCCGAGCGCGTCATCCACATCGACAAAACGACCGCCAAGCATGGAAATACGCCTGTTGCACGGCGCCGCTATCGCGCCTTACATCGATGACCTCGCTCGTCTGCGCCTGAACGTGTTCCGCGAGTTCCCCTACCTCTACGACGGCTCGCCCGAGTACGAAGCCGACTACCTCGCCACCTATGCCCGCTCTGGGCGCAGCCTTGTGGTGCTGGCACTGGACGACGGCAAGGTGGTGGGCGCCTCCACCGGCCTGCCGCTGGTGGATGTGGCACCCGAGCTGCAGCAGCCGTTTCTGGCCCAGGGGCGTGACCCAGCCAGCGTCTATTACTTCGGTGAATCGGTGGTGCTGCCCGAGTACCGGGGGCAGGGCCTGGGTGTGCGCTTTTTCATCGAGCGTGAGTCTTACGCGCACAAGCTGGCAGAGTTCGACTACTGCGCGTTTTGTGCCGTCGAACGGCCTGGGGTGCACCCGCGAAGGCCGGCTGACTACAAGCCACTGCATGGCTTCTGGCGCAACCGGGGGTTTCTGCACGACCCATCGTTGCGCACCCGTTACGCATGGCGTGACCTGGATGAACCGGAAAGCTCCGACAAACTGATGTCGTTCTGGCTCAAGGAATTGCCACTGTGATCCGCGTTGCGGCTTGCCAGTATGCAATCGAGCTGCATGAAACCTGGGACGCCTACGCCGACCACTTGCAGGCGCTGTGCGCCGAGGCCGTGGACGCTGGCGCCCGCCTGCTGCTGTTACCGGAATACGCCGGGCTGGTACTCAGTGGCCAGCTTTCGGCGCGGCAGCGGGGCGACCTGGGCACATCGATTGCTGCCATGCAGCCGCTGATCGAACCGTGGAAGGCGCTGTGCGCGGGCATCGCCAAGCGCTTGAATGTGTACCTGCAGCCGGGCACGCTGCCGGTGCTGGACGATGACGGGTTGTACCGCAAACGCGCCTGGCTGTTCGGCCCGCAGGGCTGCCTGGGGTATCAGGACAAACTGATGATGACCCGCTTCGAGCGGGAGCAGTGGGGGATTGCCGCCGGGCAGGGTTTGCAGGTGTTCGATACCGAGTTGGGGCGCCTGGGCATTCTGGTCTGCTACGACAACGAGTTCCCCCTGCTGGCCCGTCGGCTCGCTGAACAGGGGGCCGAGCTGATCCTGGCGCCGAGCTGCACCGACACCGAGGCGGGTTACCACCGGGTGCGCATCGGTGCCCAGGCGCGTGCGCTGGAAAACCAGATTGCCGTGTTGCAGAGCCCCACGGTGGGCCGTGCGCCGTGGTCGCCGGCACTGGACGAAAACATCGGCCGGGCAGGGCTGTTCGTACCGCCGGATCACGGCATGCCGGGTGATGGGGTGATGGCTTTGAGTGAAGGGCTCGACCCGGTCGGCAGCCAGTGGCTGGTGTGTGACCTGGACCTGGAAGAGGTGCGGCGGGTGCGGCGGGAAGGGCAGGTTTTTACCTGGCGGGACTGGCCGGAGCAGTTTGAAAGAATGCGGTGATGACCGTGATGCTTGCATCGCGGTCAGGCCCGCTCCCACAGGCGTAACGCAGTGGGAGCGGGCTTGCGCGCGAGGCAGGTTTTACTTCACTTCGACTGCCAGGCTCTGGGCAATCTTGCTCTGCCACAGGGCAGGGCCCGTGATGTGCACAGACTCACCGTTACTGTCTACCGCGACGGTAACCGGCATGTCCTTGACCTCGAACTCGTAGATCGCTTCCATGCCCAGCTCGGCGAAGGCCAGCACCTTCGACTTGCGGATGGCCTGGGCCACCAGGTAGGCAGCGCCACCCACGGCCATCAGGTACACGGCCTTGTTGTCCTTGATCGCCTCGATAGCGGTCGGGCCGCGCTCGGACTTGCCGATCATGCCCAGCAGGCCGGTCTGCTCGAGGATTTGACGGGTGAATTTGTCCATGCGCGTGGCGGTGGTCGGGCCGGCTGGGCCAACGACTTCGTCACCCACCGGGTCGACCGGGCCTACGTAGTAGATGAAGCGGCCTTTCAAGTCGACCGGCAGCGCTTCGCCACGGTTGAGCATTTCGACCATGCGCTTGTGGGCAGCGTCGCGGCCGGTGAGCATCTTGCCGTTGAGCAGGATGGTTTCGCCCGGCTTCCAGCTGGCGACTTCTTCCGGGGTGATGTCGTCGAGGTTGACGCGGCGAGCGCTTGGGCCAGCTTCCCAGACGATTTCCGGGTAGGCGTCCAGCGACGGGGCTTCCAGCTCAGCCGGGCCCGAGCCATCGAGCACGAAGTGGGCGTGGCGGGTGGCGGCGCAGTTGGGGATCATGCACACCGGCAGCGAAGCGGCGTGGGTCGGGTAGTCCATGATCTTGACGTCGAGCACGGTGGTGAGGCCACCCAGGCCCTGGGCACCGATGCCCAGTTGGTTGACCTTTTCGAACAGCTCCAGGCGGATTTCTTCCAGGCGGTTCTGCGGGCCACGGGCCTTGAGCTCGTGGATGTCGATGGATTCCATCAACACTTCCTTGGCCATGACGGCGGCCTTCTCGGCGGTGCCGCCGATGCCGATGCCGAGCATGCCAGGCGGGCACCAGCCGGCGCCCATGGTCGGCACGGTCTTGAGAACCCAGTCGACGATGGAGTCGGATGGGTTGAGCATGGCCATCTTCGACTTGTTCTCCGAGCCGCCACCCTTGGCGGCCACGTCCACTTCAACCTTGTCGCCGGGGACGATGGAGTAATGGATAACGGCCGGGGTGTTGTCCTTGGTGTTCTTGCGAGCGCCGGCCGGGTCGGCCAGGATCGATGCACGCAGCACGTTTTCAGGCAGGTTGTAGGCGCGGCGCACACCTTCGTTGATCATGTCGTCGACGCTCAGGGTGGCGCCGTCCCAGCGCACGTCCATGCCCACGCGCACGAACACGGTGACGATGCCGGTGTCCTGGCAGATCGGGCGGTGGCCGGTGGCGCACATGCGCGAGTTGATCAGGATCTGGGCGATGGAATCGCGTGCAGCCGGCGACTCTTCGCGCAGGTAGGCCTCGTGCATGGCCTGGATGAAATCGACGGGGTGGTAGTACGAAATGAATTGCAGGGCATCGGCGACGCTCTGAATCAGGTCGTCTTGCTTGATCACGGTCATGCAGCGCGCTCCTCTTGAAGACGGGAACATTCATTACGGCGCTCGACGGTGCCGACCAGCGTGTCGAAGCGCCTTGCAGGCGCCGGCAGGTCAGGCCGACGTAAAAAGGCGCGGCAGTATAGCGCGCATCAGGGCCTGGCACACCTGCAGCCGATGCGGACCTTGGTCGGTCGCTGGCCGGCATCCTTTTTGCTGCCGTAGAATCGGCCCACACCACCCCATTCACCGGAGACTGTACCGAACATGCCCGAACTCTGCGTGGGTGAGCAGCGCTGGACAGTACCGAACGGCAGCAACCTGCTGGATGCCCTGAACGACGCTGGCCTGAACGTGCCCTACAGCTGCAGGGCTGGTAGCTGCCATGCCTGCCTTGTGCAATGCCTGGCCGGGCAACCGCTGGATGCGCTGCCCGAGGCCCTGGCCCTGGACAAGCATGCCCAGGGCTGGCGGCTGGCCTGCCAGTGCCGGGTCGTCGAGAACCTGCAGGTGGCGTTGTTCGACCCGCGCCAGCATGGCGTAACGGCCACGGTGGCCGCGCTGGGCTGGGCAGGCACGGTGCTGCGCCTGCAACTGCGGCCGGAGCGGCCGCTGCGCTACCAGGCCGGGCAGCATGTGGTGCTGTGGCTGGGCGGCGTGGCACGGCCCTATTCCCTCGCCAGTTTGCCGGGTGAGGACGAATGCCTTGAGTTTCATATCGACTGCCGTCACCCCGGCGCGTTTTGTGACCTTGCCCGGGCTGTGCAGGTGGGTGACCCGGTGCGCTTGGGCGAGCTGCGCGGCGGGGCCCTGCATTACGACCCGGACTGGCAGGCGCGGCCGTTGTGGCTGCTGGCAGCAGGCACGGGCCTGGCCCCGCTGTGGGGTATCTTGCGCGAGGCGCTGCGCCAGGGGCATCAGGGCGAGATCAGGCTCGTGCATGTGGCGCACGACGGTGCCGGGCATTATCTGGCTGATGCACTGCGCAAGGTGCAGGGGGTGAGTGTGGAGTTGGTGCTGGCAGAGCACATGGACGAGGCGCTTGCCGGCTTGCGCCTGCCGTCGCGGCAGACTGTGGCGCTGGTGTGCGGTGGGCAGGCGCGTGTGGAACGCTTTGCCCGCCGGCTGTTTATCGCCGGTGTGCCACGAGGGCAGGTGTACGCCGATGTGTTTGTGGGGCATGCCTGACGGACGGGCTCGCCTGCGATAGGGCCGCGAAGCGGCCCCTGACGCGTTGCTGGATCAACCGACCAGCGGATCACCCACATGCAGGATCTTCATGCCATTGGTGCCACCGATGGTGTGGTAGCTGTCGCCCTTGGTCAGGATCACCCAGTCACCCTGTTCCACCAGGCCACGCTTGAGCAGTTCGTCGACCGCTGCCTGGCTGACCTTGTCGGCCGGCAACGATGCCGGGTCGAAGTCGATCGGGTACACACCGCGGAACATCGAGGCGCGAGCCTGGGTGGCACGGTGTGGCGACAGGGCGAAGATCGGCACATGCGAGCGCAGGCGCGACATGATCAACGGGGTGTAGCCACTTTCGGTCAGGGCAATGATCGCCTTTACCCCAGGGAAGTGGTTGGCGGTGTACATGGCCGCCAGCGCGATGCTTTCGTCACAGCGCTCGAAGGTGGTGTGCAGGCGGTGGCTGGAGCGCTGGCTGGTCGGGTGCTTCTCGGCGCCCAGGCAGATGCGCGCCATGGCTTGCACGGCCTCGATCGGGTAAGCACCGGCGGCACTTTCGGCCGACAGCATGACGGCGTCGGTGTTGTCGAGCACGGCGTTGGCCACGTCGGACACTTCGGCACGGGTGGGCATCGGGTTCTGGATCATCGACTCCATCATCTGGGTCGCCACGATCACCGCTTTGTTGTTGCGGCGTGCGTGCTGGATGATCTTCTTCTGGATGGCGATCAGTTCGGCGTCGCCGATTTCCACACCCAGGTCACCGCGGGCAACCATTACCGCATCGGAGGCAGCGATCAGCTTGTCGAGGGTTTCGTCGTCGGCAACCGCCTCGGCGCGCTCGATCTTGGCGACCAGCCAGGCGCTGCCGCCCGCTTCGTCACGCAGTTTGCGGGCGTATTCCATGTCGCTGGCATCGCGTGGGAAGGAAACGGCCAGGTAATCCAGGTCCATTTCGGCTGCCAGCTTGATGTCGGCCTTGTCCTTCTCGGTCAGGGCCGGGGCGGTCAGGCCACCACCTTTGCGGTTGATGCCCTTGTGGTCCGACAGCGGGCCACCAATGATCACCACGCAGTGCAGGGCGTCTGCGGTGGCGGTTTCAACGCGCATGACCACACGGCCGTCGTCGAGCAGCAGTTCGTCACCTACGCCGCAGTCCTTGACCAGGTCGGGGTAGTCGATACCGACGATATCCTGGTTGCCTTCGGTCAGCGGGTGAGCGGTGGAGAAGGTGAACTTGTCACCGATCTTCAATTCGATGCGCTTGTTGGCGAACTTGGCGATGCGGATCTTCGGGCCTTGCAGGTCGCCCAGCAGTGCGACATGGCGGCCGTTTTTGGCGGCGATGTCACGGATCAGGCGGGCGCGGGCCTTGTGCTCGTCCGGGGTGCCGTGAGAGAAGTTCAGGCGTGCCACGTCCAGGCCGGCGTGGATCAGTTGTTCGATCACTTCCGGCGAATTGCTGGCTGGGCCAAGGGTGGCGACGATTTTGGTGCGGCGGATGGTCATGCACAGACTCCTGTATTGAAGCGCAGCGAAAGGCTACTCCTGAATCTTGCTGTAGTCATTTTTCCGTTTCACTACCTGATGCTCTACCCACAGCCCGTCGCGCCATGGCTGAAGAAACGCCGGCAGCGGCCGATAAGCTGGACAGCAAAGGAGACACCCATGCGCACCCTGATCGTTTTAGCCCTGGCCGCCAGCGCCGTCGGTTGTACCCGCTGGTCGATGGACCATCACCTGAACAACGCCTACCGCGCCTACGACCGTGGCGACTGCCAGCGGGTCATGCTCGAGTTGTCCCAGGTCGACCGTGCCAGCCGAGCCCGCCCGTTCATCCACCCCGAGGTTGCATTGCTGCGTGGCCAGTGCCTGGAGCGTCAGGCGCTGTATGTGGATGCTGCACAAACCTACCAGTACCTGATTCAGCGCTACCCCGGCAACGAATACGCCTACCGGGCGCAAGCGCGCCTGCAGACACTGGAGCGGCTCGGCCATTATCGCAGTGGCGAACCCGCCATCGCCAAGCCGGCGACGACTGCACCTTGGCGATAATGCCAAGGTGTGTTCTATTTTGTGAGGAGTTGCCGCGCGCCCTGCGCTAATCTGTAACTCAGCTGTTACAAAAACCGCCAGTTCCACGCATTCCTGGCCAGGAACGGACTGCATCAACCGCCATGTTCAACAAGCGCAATATACAACGCCATCAATTACCCTTCGTTCTTCAGGTCTTCAACCGTTTTACCGGTCAGGAGATCGGCCTGTTGGGGAACGCGTCGGAGGCCGGGTTGATGGTCATCAGTGAGCTGCCCGTGCTGGTAGGCCCTGATTACGAACTGCAATTACGCTTGCCTTTGCAGGGTGGCGGGCACCAGTTCGTCAACCTGACAGCCAGTTGCCTGTGGTGCCGTGAGGACCAGACCCCGGGGCACTACGATTCTGGCTTCATGCTGCTGCAGGCGCCGCGCGAATTCGACGACTTTGTGAAGTCACTGCAGGAATACTTCAGCTTTCGCGCCGCCAACGCCCCCGTCTGACCTGCCGTAGGCGCCCTTGAGCCTCGACATTGGGGAATCGCGTTAGAATCGGGTCGACCCCGCTACAGGACGACCCCGTGACCGCAAGCATTTTCTGGCACGACTACGAAACCACCGGTATCAACCCGCGCTGCGACCGCCCTTTGCAGATGGCCGGGCTGCGCACCGATTTCGAGCTGAACGAAATCGACGAACCCATCAACCTTTACTGTCGGCCGGCCGATGACATCCTGCCGCACCCAGCGGCCTGCCTGGTTACCGGTATCACCCCGCAGCAGCTCGTCGAGCAGGGCCTGTGCGAAGCTGAATTCATGTCCCGGGTGCATGCACAGCTGGCTCAGCCCGGCACCTGTGGGGCCGGCTACAACACCCTGCGGTTCGACGATGAAGTGACGCGCTATAGCCTTTACCGCAACTTCTTCGACCCCTACGCCCGTGAATGGCAGGGGGGTAACAGCCGCTGGGACCTGATCGACGTGGTGCGCACCGCTTATGCACTCAGGCCTGAGGGGATTGAATGGCCGCAACAGGAGGGGCGTACCAGCCTGCGCCTCGAGTTACTGACCAAGGCGAACGGGATTGACCATGGCCATGCCCACGAAGCGCTTTCCGACGTACGGGCCACCATCGCCCTGGCGCGCTTGATTCGCCAGCAACAGCCAAAGTTATATGAATGGCTTTTCCAGCTACGCAGCAAGCACAAAGTGATGGAGCAGATACGCTTGTTGCAGCCGCTGGTGCATATATCGGGTCGCTTTTCTGCCGCCCGTAATTATTTGGGGGTGGTGTTGCCACTGGCGTGGCATCCGCACAACCGCAATGCACTGATTGTGTGCGACCTGCATCAGGAAACCTCACCGCTTGTGTGGGAAACTGCTGAAACTTTGCGCCAGCGTTTGTACACCCGGCGTGATGAATTGGCAGAGGGTGAATTACCGGTCCCGCTCAAACTAATACAGATCAACCGTTGCCCAGTAGTGGCGCCGCTTTCGGTGTTGCGCCCTCAGGATCAACTACGGCTGGGCCTGGATGTGCCGATGTTACAACGCCGTGGCGAAGACTTGGCCAGCCAGCAGGCGCAATGGCAAGAAAAGCTCGAACTCATCTATGGCAAGGAAGCGTTTGCACCGAGTGCAGACCCTGAGCAGCAATTGTACGACGGTTTTCTGGGCGAGCGTGACCGCCGCCTGTGCGAACAAGTGCGTACCTCGGAACCTGCCCAGCTGGGGCATGGGCAGTGGATGTTCGATGACCCACGGTTGCCCGAACTGTTGTTCCGTTACCGGGCGCGTAATTTTCCGGATACCTTGAATGGGCAGGAACAGCAACGCTGGCAGGATTTCTGCCGACAACGCCTGCTTGACCCGCAGTGGGGCGCGCCGAACACCCTTGGCGATTTCGCCAAGGCCCTTGAGCTTGCATGGCCGGGGGTGGACGCAGCAGGGCAGCAGGTGTTGCAAGCCTGGCAGTTGCACGCCCGGCACTTGCAAGCGCAATTGGCCATCGCTTAAAACCGCCCAATAAAAAAACGCCGGTAATATACCGGCGTTTTTTATTGGGCAAGCGTGCGGTGCAGGACAATCAGTCCAGCAAGGTGGCCCAGCTTTCAACCACATCACCACCCCAATTGGCTTTCCACTCTTTCAGGGTTTTGTGGTTGCCGCCTTTGGTTTCGATGACTTCACCGTTGTGCGGGTTTTTGTATTGCTTGACCTTGCGGGCACGCTTGGTAGCGGTTGGCTTGACGGCGCCACGGGGTGCTTTGCTCAGTTTCGAATCCGGGTCGAGCAGGGCAATGATGTCACGCAGCGACTTGGAATATTCACCCATCAAGGTGCGCAGTTTGCCTTCGAACTCCAGTTCTTTTTTCAGCTTGTCATCCTGGGACAGGTTGGCCAGGCGGGCCTGAAGTTCCTTGATGGCTTCTTCGGTGGCGCGGTACTCGTTGATCAGGGACATGGAGTGTTCCTTAATGCGTGTTCGGAAATGTGTGGGGCAATAATAGACAGGCGATACTCGCAAGTAAACATGTTATTGCGGCATTAACTGTTAATTAAGCTGTGACAACATATCTCTGGGTGAACAAAAATTTACATTAAGCGACGGTCTCGTCTGTCCGGTTTGTCAGACAATGCCTTGATTCACGTGGTCAACGATTCGCGCCCGCCCCCTCAATCATTACTGCGTTTTTTCTGGCGGGCCGCTAGAATGTGCGCCTTTGCGAAGTTCTGGAGTCTTATTCATGCGCACCTACCGTCTGGTGATCGCTTGCCCCGACCGCGTCGGCATCGTGGCGAAAGTCAGTAATTTCCTGGCGTTGTACAACGGCTGGATCAACGAAGCCAGCCACCACTCTGACGTGCAGAGCGGTTGGTTCTTCATGCGTCATGAAATCCGCGCAGAATCCTTGCCCTTTGGTATTGAAGCCTTCCGCGAAGCCTTTGCGCCGATTGCCGAAGAGTTTTCCATGATGTGGCGCATCACCGATTCGGCGCAAAAGAAACGCGTCGTGTTGATGGCCAGCCGTGAGTCCCATTGCCTGGCCGATTTGCTGCACCGCTGGCACACGGATGAACTCGATTGCGATATCCCCTGTGTCATCTCCAACCATAACGACCTGCGCAGCATGGTCGAGTGGCACGGTATTCCATTCTTCCATGTGCCTGTAGACCCTGCGGACAAGGCGCCAGCGTTCGCCGAAGTGTCGCGCCTGGTTCAGGAGCACGCGGCCGATGTGGTGGTGCTGGCCCGCTATATGCAAATCCTGCCGCCACAGCTGTGCCAGGATTACGCCGAGAAGGTCATCAACATCCATCACAGCTTCCTGCCGTCCTTCGTGGGTGCCAAGCCGTATCATCAGGCTGCTCTGCGTGGTGTGAAGCTGATCGGCGCCACCTGCCACTACGTTACGCAAGAGCTGGACGCCGGCCCGATCATCGAACAGGACGTGGTGCGGGTGAACCATGCCGACAGCATCGAGGATATGGTCCGCTTCGGCCGGGACGTAGAAAAGATGGTGCTGGCCCGCGGCCTGCGTTATCACCTTGAAGACCGGGTACTGGTGCACGGCAACAAGACTGTCGTGTTCGATTGAGTCTGGCAGGGGAGCGGTGACACATGGCGCGGCAGCGCAATGCCCCGACCGCCTCGTTACCGCCCACACTGGGTGAGGGTTGCCTTGCCCGTTTTGACCCCGAGGCCCTGGAGCCCACCGACGGCACCGATTTCCCCGGCGCCGCGGCGCTCTGGCAGCAGCTCAACCCGCCTGGCGGCGCCAGCGCTCCAGCAGCGGGCGAGCCAGTAGAGCCACAAACACCGGCCCTCCCGCCAACAGGTAAAAGTAGTAGGTGACAGCCCGCCACAGGAGGATGGCCGCCGCTGCCGTCGAGCTGCCCAGCATCGGCGTCAGCAGGCTGGCCGACGTCAGTTCGGCTGCCCCGGCACCACCGGGCATCATGCTGAACTGGCCGGCACTGAGTGACAGCATCTGCACCAGAAAGCTGGGGATCCAGCCCAGGTCCGTGCCCAACCCCTTCACCACCAGGTACAGCACGCTGTAGCGCAGACCCCAATGGGCACAGGTGAGGGTGAATACCAGCGCAAGGGTGCGCTTGGGCAACTGCCAGGTCTGCGCCAGGGCCTGCGTGAAGTGCAGCAGCTTGCGGGCCCAGCGCCGCTTGCGTGCGGCACTGACGCCCAGCCGCTGAATCAGCCTGCCAATGGCGCGCATTACCGGGCGCCTGTAGCGCAACAGCACTACCACAGCGGCCAGCGCCGCAGATAGCAGCGCAGCGCTGCCCAACAGCATGCTCAGCTGGCTGCGGCCCAAGCTGTGGAACAGTGCATAGCCGGCAATCGCCAGCATGGCGCAGAAGAAGAACACCAGGTCGTTCAGTTGGTCGGTGGCGAAGACTGCGCCGCTGCGTGCGGGGCTGATGCGGTCCCGGGCGAGCAGGGCCATCAGCGTCAACGGGCCGCCACTGCCCCCGGGTGTGGTGCAAATGGCAAATTCGGTGGCCATCACCACGCCCAGGGTGCGCACAGGGGTAACGTGCCGGGCTTGCTCGCCCAATAGCAGGCGCAGGCGTAGTGCATTCAGCACCCAGCACAGCACGATCATGCCAAACAAGGTCAGCAGCAATTGCGGGTCGAAACGGCTGAGCCTGGGCAGCAGTTCGGTGCCGCCCAGCACTGCCGGTACCAGCGCTGCGCCCAGCAACGCCAGCGCCAGCCAGACCCAGCGGTTCATGCGGCTACCTGGCGCTCCAGCCAGGCGGATTTGGTCAAGGGCTGACGCCCGTCTTCAAGCAGCTTCTGCAACGTGCGCAGCCAGTACTCGCGGGACGAACGGTGGCGCATGTCCACCGGGTGCAGCCCCAGGCGCAGCGTGTTGGCGCCTTGCCAACGGCGGCACTGCCAGTTGCAGAGCACGCGTGAAAATTCCCGGCGCCAGGCACTGCGGGCGCTCCACACCAGGCCGGGTGCATCTATCGCGGTGAAGTCTGGCAGCCGGTAGAGGTGCTGCGGCGTGCTGGTGTACTTGAGGGGCAACCGACGCAGTGCCTGGCGCGTGCCTTCACTCATGAGCCACGCCGGCGCAACGAACCCCGCCACTGGCCAGCCCTGCTGCGCAAACAGGGCCAGGCCATCTTGCAGGCGGGCCAGGGCCTGCTGCTCGTCCAGCCCATAGAACTCACCCTCGTGGGTATAGATACGGCGCATGAAGTAATCGACGGGCGTGCGCGGCAGGGGCCCTTCGTCGGCATGTGCATAACCGTGCAAGGCCAGTTCGTCGCCCGCCGCCAGGCGATGTTCAAGCATCTGGCAGAACGCAGGTGCCTGGTGCAGCGGGTTGCGCCGATGAAAGTCCGGCACCACCAGCCAGGTCATGGGTACATCACCCAGCGCGTCCACGGCCTGTACGAACGGCTCGTAGTCTGGCCAGGTTTCTGGCGCTACGTCATGCAATACCAGCATCAGGCTGCGAGGGTTGGCAGACGCTTCAGGCATGGGCGCGCACCTGCAGCGGGTGGCCGAGTACGGCGTGATAGTGTTGCAGCAGGCCACTGACCACGCTGTCCCATGAGTAGCAGGTTTCCACGTGTTGACGGGCCTGGGCGCCGAGTTTACGCACGCCGGCCTCAAAGGCTTCACGCACGGCGGCGGCCATGGCTTGCGCATCGTTGGGCTGGCACAGCCGGCCGCACTGGTCGTTCACGATTTCCCCGAACGCGCCGGCGCGCACCGCGACCACTGGCGTAGCGCTGGCCATGGCTTCAAGGATCACCAGGCCGAAGGTTTCCTGGTCCCCTGCATGCACCAGCAGGTCGGCACTGGCCATCAGCCGCGCCACTTCGTGTGCCGGGCAGAACTGGCCAATCACGCTGACGTTGTCGGGCACGTTGCTGGGCATGTTCGAGCCTACCAGCAGCAGGTGATAGCCACGCCCAAGCTGTCGCATGCACTCCAGCAGCACCGGCAGGTTCTTCTCCCGTGACCCACGGCCTGCGTAGATCAGCAGGCGGCTGGTGTCGGCGATACCCAGTTCGGCGCGTACCTGTGGGTCGCGCCGTGAAGGGTTGAAGGTGGCCAGGTCTACGCCTAGGGGCTGGACGTGCACATCGCGCACGCCCAGGCGCTTGAGCTTGTCGGCCATCACCTTGCTTGGGGCGAGCACCCGGTCGAAATTGCCATACAGCTTGCTGACGTAGGCTTCCACATTAGGGGTAAACCAGTTGCCCATGCGGTTGCTTACCAACAAGGGCAGGTCGGAATGGTAGAAGCCGATGACAGGCACATCCAGTTTGCGCCGCGCCTCCAGGGCCGCCCAGGCGGTGAGGTAGGGGTCGCCCACTTCGATCAGGTCAGGTTGCAGGTCGCGCAGCACATTGCACCAGGGCGCCAGGCGTACCGGGAAACGGTAGCCCTTGCCGAATGGCAGGGGTGGGGAAGGCACATGGTACACGCCGTCTGCGTGGGTGGCGCTGGCGCCGGGTATCAGCAGGCTATGGCGCACACCCTGCAGTGCGTCCAGGCGATGGTGTTTGGCATCAAGGTACGTCCGTACGCCGCCGCTGGCCGGGGCGTAGAACATGGTGATGTCGGCAATGTGCACGATCAGCATCCCTCCGGGATCGTATTCGGGTCTGTCATCCGGCAGTGATTAGCCGGCGATGACACGCCTAAAGTTGACCTTGTGGAAGGATGGTTTGTTCGATCGGCCGCTGATGGCCTGATGGCCAGCAGCAGGCCACATACCTGCCGCTGGTGGTTGGCTGTCAGATTCTGAACGTGCCGACCAGGTGCTTGAGGCGGCTGGCTTGCTGTTCCAGGTCGGAGCAGGCGCGCAGGGTGGCCTGCAGGTTTTCCACGCCCTCCTGGTTGAGCATGTTGATCTCGTTGATGTCCATGTTGATCGCCTCGACCACGGCAGTCTGCTCCTCGGTTGCAGTGGCAACCGACTGGTTCATGCCGTCGATCTCGCCGATCCGAACAGTGACGCTGTCCAACCGCTCGCCGGCCTGGTTGGCGATCTGCACGCTTTCGGTGCTGTGACGCTGGCTCTGGTCCATGGTATCGACCGACTCACGGGCGCCCACTTGCAGTTCCTCGATCATGCCCTGTACCTGCTGCGCCGATTCCTGGGTGCGGTGGGCCAAGTTGCGCACCTCATCGGCTACCACCGCAAAGCCGCGGCCGGCTTCACCGGCACGGGCCGCTTCGATGGCCGCGTTCAGTGCCAGCAGGTTGGTCTGCTGGGAAATGCTGGTGATCACCTCGAGAATCTGGCCGATATTCACCGTCTTGCCGTTCAGCGTTTCGATGTGGCCGCTGGAGGTGACGATCAGGTCGGACAGGCGGTTCATGGCGGCAATGCTGCGCTCCACCACCTGCTGGCCCTCTTCGGCCAGCAGCCTGGCCGAGCTGGCGTGCTGCGAGGCCTGGGCGGCATTGCCGGCGATTTCCTGGGCGGCTGCGCCCAGTTCATTGATGGCGGCGGCCACGCTGTTGGTGCGGTTGGATTGCTCGTCGGAGTTGGTCATGGACGAGTTGGAGGCGCTAATCACCCGCAATGCCACTTCGTTGACTTGCTCGGTGGCCGAAGACACCTCGCGGATCGAGGCGTGGATGCGCTCGACGAAGCGGTTGAAGGCGGTGCCCAGAATGCCGAATTCGTCGTGGTTGTGAATGCGCAGGCGTTTGGTCAGGTCGCCTTCGCCTTCGGCGATGTCTTCCATGGCGCGGGTCATGGTGTGCAGCGGCTGCAACAGCACGCGGATCAGCAGGCCAAGCAGGCCGATGATAATGACCACCGCCACCACCGTGGCGATCACCGCCGAGGTGCGGAAGGTGGTGAGCATGGCGAAGGCCTTGTCCTTGTCAATCGACAGGCCGATGTACCAATTGGCCGACGGCAGGCCGGTCACCGGGGTGAAGGTGAGCAGGCGGGTCTGGCCCTCGCTCTGTACCTCGGTGAGGTCTGCGGTCAGTTTGGGTGCGTGTTCGGGGAACAGGTCCGACAGCGACTTCATCACCAGGCCCTGATCAGGGTGCACCAGGATCTTACCCTGGTCGTTAACCAGGAAGGCATAGCCCATGCCGCCGAAGTTCAGCGAGTTGATGATCTGCACCAGGCCGTCCAGGGCCAGGTCACCGCCTACCACACCAATGTCGTTGGCGACCTTGCTGAGGATGCCAATGACCATCTTGTTGGTGGTCATGTCGATATAGGGCTCGGTCAGCATGGCCCCGCTGGCGTTCATGCCGTCCTTGTACCAGGGGCGGGTGCGGGGGTCGTAGCCGTCCGGCATCTTCGCGTCCGGGCGCACGCTGAAGCCACCGTCTACTTTGCCCAGGTACACCGTGAGAAAACTGGACACCAGGGCACTCTGCCCCATCAGCGTCTCGGCACTGGCCGGCTGCTGGGCAATGTTCTGTGCCAGGTTTTCCACCAGTTTGATACGGCCCTCGAACAAACTGCGGATGTTGGTCGACGTGGATGCGCCCATTTCAGCCAGGTAGTTCTGAAGGTCCTCGCGAATCGCATTACGCTGCAGGTAATCGTTGTAGAGGGTAAAAAGGCTGAAGGCGAGTATCACGATCAGTGAGGCTGCCAATAGAATCTTGTGGCTGAAACGAAGGCTTTTGTTCATGGCGTTATCGATTCCGCTAAGGTGTTGTATCAGGTGTTCGCACCTGTCGAGCACAGCGAGTGCAACATCCCGAAAAGTCCCTTTTCGGTTTTTTCTCTCTATGTAAGGCAAATATCACCCCGAGGTATCGGCCGACCCCAGGCAAAGCTTGAGCAGAGGATTAAACAGATGTCGGAATCTTCAACCATCGTTGTAGGGGCCGGGCTAGACGGCCTGCCGGTCGGGCAGGCGCTGAAGCTGGCCAACCGTCATGGCCTGGTGGCGGGCGCCACAGGTACTGGCAAGACCGTGACCCTGCAGCATCTGGCCGAGGCCTTCAGTGACGCCGGTGTCGCCGTGTTCGCCGCTGACGTTAAAGGTGACCTGTGCGGGCTGGGGGCGGCCGGTGCGCCGCAGGGCAAGGTGGCCGAACGTATCGCCGGCATGCCCTGGCTGCACCACCTGCCGCAGGCGTATCCGGTCAGCCTGTGGGACATTGCCGGCAAGACCGGCCACCCCCTGCGTACCACGTTGACCGAGATGGGCCCATTGCTGCTTGGCAACCTGCTGGATCTCACCGATAGCCAGCAGGCCGCACTGTACGCCGCGTTCAAGGTGGCTGACCGGGAGGGGCTGCTGCTGCTGGACCTCAAGGACCTGAAGGCGCTGCTCGCGCACCTCAAGGACAACCCGCAACTGCTGGGTGAAGACAGCGCGTTGGTGACCATTGCCTCTACCCAGGCGTTGTTGCGCCGGTTGGCCACGCTGGAGCAGCAGGGTGCCGAGGCATTGTTCGGCGAGCCGGCTTTGCAACTGGACGACCTGTTGCAGCCGGCTGCAGGTGGTAAGGGCCTCATCCACCTGCTTGATGCCAGCCGCCTGGTGCACGAGGCCCCCAAGGTCTACGCGACTTTTCTGTTGTGGTTGTTGGCCGAGCTGTTCGAGCAATTGCCGGAGCGAGGGGATGCCGACAAGCCCGTCCTGGCGCTGTTCTTCGATGAAGCCCACCTGCTGTTCAAGGGCACACCCAAGGCGTTGCAAGACCGGCTGGAGCAGGTGGTGCGGCTGATTCGCTCCAAGGGGGTGGGGGTGTATTTCGTGACCCAATCCCCTGCAGACCTGCCTGACGCTGTGCTGGCCCAGCTGGGCCTGCGTATCCAGCATGGGCTGCGTGCCTACACCGCCAAGGAGCAGAAGGCGCTGCGGGCGGTGGCCGAGGGCTTTAGCCCGAACCCGGCCTTCGATGCCCTGGCGGCATTGACCGAACTGGGTATTGGCGAAGCGCTGGTGGGCACATTGGAAGAAAAGGGCACGCCTGCCACGGTGCAGCGCGTACTCATAGCGCCACCCCAGTCCCGTATCGGGCCGCTGAGTGACGCTGAGCGCGCTGCCCTGATCGCGGGTTCTCCCTTGCTGGGGCGTTACGACAAGCCCGTGGATAGGGAGTCTGCCTATGAGCTGCTGACGCAGCGCAAGGGCGAGGCGGTAGAGCCTGCGCCGCAGCCCAAGGCCGACGACAGCAGTTTTGCCGACAAGGCAGGTGAGTTTTTACAGAGTGCGGCAGGGCAGGCAATCAAGTCAGCGATGCGCCAGGCGGCCAACCAGTTTGGGCGGCAATTGGTACGCGGCTTGATGGGGTCGTTGCTGGGCGGGAAGAAGAAGTAGCGGGCAATCGCCTGTGTTGGTGCAGGAGCCAGGGCGGCTCCTGCACCTGGCACTTTAGCTGAGCGCTTTGGAGGCCAGCCAGAACAGGCCGGCGGCCAGGCCCATGGACGCTGGCAGGGTGAGCACCCAGGCCAGCAGGATGGTTTTCACCGTGCCGCCCTGCAGGCCGCTTTTGTTGGCGACCATGGTGCCGGCCACACCGGACGACAGCACGTGGGTGGTCGATACCGGCAGGGCGAACACGTTGGCCATGCCGATGGCGCAGGCTGCGGTGATCTGGGCCGACATGCCCTGGGCATAGGTCATTCCCTGCTTGCCGATTTTTTCACCCACGGTAAGCACCACGCGTTTCCAGCCGACCATGGTGCCCAGGCCGAGGGCCAGTGCCACCGCCACGATCACCCAGAACGGTGCATATTCGGTGGTGGCGGTCAGGTCTTTGCGCAGTTTTTCCAGGTCTGCTTTTTCGCGGGCGTCCAGCCCTGGCAACTTGCCGACCTTTTTCGCCGTGTCGTCCAGGCACAGCAGGTAGCGGCGCACTTCAACACGCTTGTCGGCGTCCAGTGCCCGGTAGTCGGTCACGCCCTGCAGGGAAGACTGCAGCGCCGCGATGGTCGGTTCGGTCTGCTGCGGGTTGCAGCTGAATTTCTCCGGCAGGTCGCTGGCCTTGGCTTTGCCCAGTGCCAGGAACTCGCCCAGGGTGGCGGCGTTGCGCTGGTAGAACTGGCTCATGTGCAGCGTCGCGTCACGGGTACGCTCGATCTGGTAGGTGGTGCTGTTCAGGTCGAGTACGAACTTGGCCGGGACGATGCCGATCAGCACCAGCATGATCAGGCCAATGCCTTTCTGGCCATCGTTGGAGCCGTGCACGAAGCTCACGCCCATGGCGGAGATCACCAGCACCAGGCGGTTCCAGAAGGGCGGGTGTTTCTTGTCGTCGAGCTTGCGGCGCTGTTCAGGCGTCTTGTGCATCTTCGACAGCGGGCGCCACCATTTCAGGCCGATCAGCACCAGTGCGGCAACGGCGAAGCCGGCGATGGGGGAGACCACCAGCGACATGGCAATGTCGATAGCCTTCTGCCAGTTGACGCCATCACCCAGCGGGATGTCGTTGATCAGGGCATTGGCCAGGCCTACGCCCAGAATGGAGCCGATCAGGGTATGCGAGCTGGAGGCCGGAATGCCGAAGTACCAGGTACCCAGGTTCCAGGTGATGGCTGCCGCCAGCAACGAGAAGACCATGGCCAGGCCGTGCCCGGTGTTCACATTGATCAGCAGCTCGACCGGCAGCAGGTGGACGATGGCATACGCCACCCCGACCCCGCCCAGCAGCACACCGAGGAAGTTGAACACCCCGGAGAAGAACACGGCGAGGTGTGGCGGCATGGCTTTGGTATAGATGACGGTGGCTACCGCGTTGGCGGTGTCATGAAAGCCATTGATGAACTCGAAGGCGAGCACGAAGGTGAGGGCGAGCAGCAGGCTCGCCAATACCCAGGCATCCAGTCCGCTGAATAAATCGATCATGAAGGTTGTCTGGCGGTCATAGGGGGGCCGGATTATGCCAGAAAACCTTGGCAATCGATGCACCCGTTACGCACGGTCCATCCCCTCCTGGCGGCATTCACCCCACTGCGCGGCGGCGAGTGACTAAAAGCTCCAGCTCATAAAAACGTCTAAAAGCAATGATTGCCGCCGAAAACGACATGAATAGGTCGATCTCGATCAATTCAAACGTTTGTATGAAATTTGTGTAATTCCATTTCATGATCAGCGGGCGCAGCTTCTGCGCCCCTTGCCCAGGCGTGCCGGGCAAGGGGCTTTATCAACTGCGCTACGGGGAATCTTCGCTGCGCAGTTCTTTTTCCATGCGCTCGAGTTCCTGGTTGAACGCCTGATCCTGAACAGTGGCACGTTTGCGCCAAGGTTTGCGTTCGGGTTCTGTTTGCGCGGCGTAGGTCGTGACCTCGCCACCGTATACATCCTTGTAACGTTCTGCCTGGCGCTCGAGTTCTGCGCGCAGTTCTTCTTTCGTCACATGCAGTACCTGAATGAGTGTAATAACCACGGAGTGCGTGTTCCCGCATGCCGGTAAGCGGCCGATGGAACAGGCACAGTATATCAATAGGAAGTTTGCCAACCATCGTGACATGCAGGGCGCATGCAAAGGTGGCGCAGGCGAGATCAAATCTGGCCCTTGCAGGTTTGAGAACTGGCCAGATGGAAAGTTCGTTGCAGTGCATGTAAAGCGCTGCATGAAAAACGGCCTCGCCCTAAGACGAGGCCGTTGCCTGAGACTTCTACGGTGGGTACCTGACCAGTCTCTCCAAAGAAGCCACAAGTGGCCTGAGAAAGGTATAAGCAAACGTGTCGGCGGTCAATTGCGATTATCGGCCGTTTGTTCGATAATCGCACGAACCGGCGTTTTTTTGAGGTGTGCGATGAGTGATGAACTGTCAGCCAATGATCCTTCCAACCCCGCCTCGGCCCGCGGGGCGACAACGGCGCTGGCGCCACCCATCGTGGCGTCGCCGGCCAAGCGTATTCAGGCCTTTACCGGTGACCCGGATTTCATGACCTCGCTGGCACGGGGCCTTGCTGTGATCCAGGCGTTCCAGGAGCGCAAGCGCCACCTGACCATCGCCCAGATCAGCCACCGCACGGAAATCCCCCGGGCAGCCGTGCGCCGTTGCCTGCACACCCTCATGAAGCTGGGCTATGCCACCACCAATGGGCGTACCTACTCGTTGTTGCCCAAAGTGCTGACCCTGGGCCATGCCTACCTGTCGTCCACGCCGTTGGCGATTTCCGCTCAGCCCTACCTTGACCGGATCAGCGATCAGCTGCATGAAGCCGCGAACATGGCCACCCTTGAAGGTGACGACATCCTCTACATCGCGCGGTCAGCCACGGTGGAGCGGCTGATTTCGGTCGACCTGTCCGTGGGCGGTCGCTTGCCAGCCTACTGCACGTCGATGGGGCGTATTCTGCTGGCGGCAATGGACGACACCAGTCTTCGTGAGTACCTGGAGCGCGCTGACCTCAAGCCCCGCACCACGCGCACCTTGCATGATGCCGAATCACTGTTCGCCTGCATCCAGCAGGTGCGAGCCCAAGGGTGGTGCGTGGTCGATCAGGAGCTTGAGCAGGGCCTGCGTTCGATAGCCGTGCCGGTCTACGACGCCTCCGGGCAGGTGCTGGCGGCATTGAACGTAAGTACCCATGTGGGGCGGGTCACGCGCAGTGAGCTGGAACAGCGCTTTCTGCCGATTCTACTGGCGGCAAGCCGTGACCTCTGCCATCAGTTGTTTGGCTGACGCTGCGTTTGTTGTGCGATAAACGCACAATCTCGCCGGCAGTGAATTGCGCCACCCCGGTTTGCTGATTAATGTCTCTCGCAACGGTCGGCTAAGCCGACCGAACAACAAAAATACAAGAGGCACCTCCCATGCACACTGTCCCCAGGCTGCAGCGGGCCTACCCGTACGCAGTGCCGTTGTCCCCAGGCTGACACAGCGCCCTCCCTTCGCAACTAACGCACTCTGCGCCGAATGCTCGCGTGCAGTGGCCTGGCTGTGCCTCCTTCTGGATAACAACAATGAATCAAGCGCAAACCGGTGTCGGCAAAAGCCTCGACGTCCAGTCACTGATCAATGAACAACCCCTGTCCCGCTACCAGTGGCGGGTTGTGTTGCTGTGTTTCCTCATCGTCTTCCTCGATGGCCTGGACACCGCTGCCATGGGCTTTATCGCCCCAGCGCTGTCCCAGGACTGGGGTATCGACCGCGCCAGCCTCGGGCCAGTGATGAGTGCCGCGTTGATCGGCATGGTGTTCGGTGCCCTGGGTTCCGGGCCGTTGGCCGACCGCTTTGGGCGCAAGGGCGTGCTGGTGGGTGCCGTGCTGGTGTTCGGCGGTTTCAGCCTGGCTTCGGCCTATGCCACCGACGTCAATCAACTGCTGGTGCTGCGCTTCCTGACTGGCCTGGGGCTGGGCGCAGGCATGCCGAACGCCACAACGCTGCTGTCTGAATACACCCCTGAGCGCCTCAAGTCGCTGTTGGTGACCAGCATGTTCTGTGGTTTCAACCTGGGCATGGCGGGGGGCGGTTTCATCTCCGCCAAGCTGATCCCGGCCTATGGGTGGCACAGCCTGCTGGTCATCGGCGGTGTACTGCCGCTGCTGCTGGCCGTGGTGCTGATGGTGTGGTTGCCGGAATCGGCGCGTTTTCTGGTGGTGCGCAACCGCGGTACGGAAAAGGTGCGCAAAACCTTGGCCCCCATCGCGCCGCGCATCGTGGCCGAGGCGAGCAGTTTCAGCGTGCCGGAGCAAAAGGCCGTGGCGGCGCGCAACGTGTTTGCCGTGATCTTTTCCGGCAGTTACGGGCTGGGTACTGTCCTGCTATGGCTTACCTATTTCATGGGCCTGGTAATCGTGTACCTGCTGACCAGTTGGCTGCCCACACTGATGCGCGACAGTGGTGCCAGCATGGAGCAGGCTGCGTTCATCGGCGCGCTGTTCCAGTTTGGCGGTGTGCTGAGCGCAGTGGCGGTGGGCTGGGCCATGGACCGCTTCAACCCGCACAAGGTGATTGGCCTGTTCTACCTGCTGGCAGGGGTGTTTGCCTACGCCGTGGGCCAGAGCCTGGGCAATATCACGCTGCTGGCCGTGCTGGTGCTGGTTGCCGGCATGTGCGTCAACGGTGCGCAGTCGGCAATGCCATCACTGGCGGCACGCTTCTACCCGACCCAGGGCCGTGCCACGGGGGTGTCGTGGATGCTGGGTATCGGCCGCTTCGGGGCGATTCTGGGGGCGTGGAGCGGTGCGACTCTGCTGGGCCTTGGCTGGACCCTCGAGCAAGTGCTGACTGCACTGCTGGTGCCTGCGGCACTGGCAGCCGTTGCCGTCGTCATCAAAGGCATCGTCAGCCACGCCGACGCCACCTGACAGGCCCAGGGCGGCATCGCAGCCGCCTTTTGGGAGAGATGAATAGAAAGGTAACAAATGGTTCGATAACCGCCCCAATAGTCGATTATCGGATTGTAAGCCCCGGGTCATTCTCCCTAATCTGAACCCCATAGAAACACCCTGACCAGGAGCCTCCAATGGCTACAATTCTCTCGCTCAACGAGGCCGTGAAGCAGTTCGTCCGCGACCTTGAAGCCCGTACCGCTGCGGCCCACGGCCAAGCAGCAGGAGCAGTCTGATGCGCGACGTATACATCTGCGATGCCATTCGCACCCCTATTGGCCGTTTTGGCGGCGCTCTGGCCGCCGTGCGTGCGGACGACCTGGCTGCTGTGCCCCTCAAGGCGCTGATCGAGCGCAACCCTGGCGTGCAGTGGGACCAGTTGGACGAGGTGTTTTTCGGCTGTGCCAACCAGGCTGGTGAAGACAACCGCAACGTGGCGCGCATGGCGCTGCTACTGGCTGGCTTGCCCGAGAGCATTCCCGGCGTCACCCTGAACCGCCTGTGCGCTTCGGGCATGGATGCTATAGGCACAGCGTTCCGTGCCATTGCCAGCGGCGAGATGGAACTGGCCATTGCCGGCGGCGTGGAGTCGATGTCGCGCGCGCCCTTTGTGATGGGCAAGGCCGAGAGCGGCTATTCGCGCAGCATGAAGCTTGAAGACACCACCATCGGCTGGCGCTTCGTCAACCCGCTGATGAAAAGCCAGTACGGGGTGGACGCCATGCCCGAAACGGCCGACAACGTGGCAGACGATTACCAGGTTTCCCGCGCTGACCAGGATGCCTTCGCCGTGCGCAGCCAGCAGAAGGCGGCAGCCGCCCAGGCTGCCGGGTTCTTCGCCGAAGAGATTGTCCCGGTGCGCATTGCTGGCAGGAAGGGTGAAACCGTGGTCGAGCAGGACGAGCACCTGCGCCCGGACACCACCCTGGAAACCCTGGCCCGCTTGAAACCGGTCAATGGCCCGGACAAAACCGTCACGGCAGGCAACGCTTCGGGGGTCAACGATGGTGCGGCGGCGTTGATCCTGGCATCGGCAGAGGCGGTCGAGAAGCATGGCCTTACCCCACGTGCCCGTGTACTGGGCATGGCCAGTGCCGGTGTGGCGCCGCGTGTCATGGGTATCGGCCCGGTGCCTGCAGTTCGCAAACTGACCGAGCGGCTGGGTGTGGCGGTGAGCGATTTCGACGTCATTGAGCTCAATGAAGCCTTTGCCAGCCAGGGCCTGGCGGTGTTGCGCGAGTTGGGGGTGGCGGACGATGCCCCGCAGGTGAACCCCAACGGTGGCGCAATTGCCCTGGGCCACCCGCTGGGCATGAGTGGTGCACGGCTGGTGCTCACGGCATTGCACCAGCTGGAGAAGAGCGGCGGGCGCAAGGGCCTGGCGACCATGTGCGTAGGCGTAGGGCAAGGCCTGGCGTTGGCCATCGAGCGCGTGTGAAGGGTAGGGGCCTGCTCGCGCACGGTGCGCTGACAGGCCCTTGCCGTTAGACACAAGGCCTATTGGCGGCCACTTGGTGGAACATGTGTGTTACTAGGTATGTCTAGACTTACCTTGTACCCTCCAGGAGCAAAACCCTCATGACCTCAAGCTATTACACCGGTGAAGAGCGCAGCAAGCGCATCTTTGCCATCGTCGGTGCCTCATCAGGCAACCTGGTGGAATGGTTCGACTTCTATGTCTACGCCTTCTGTGCGATCTATTTTGCTCCGGCCTTCTTCCCCTCCGACGACCCCACCGTGCAGTTGCTGAACACTGCCGGTGTGTTCGCCGCCGGGTTCCTGATGCGCCCGATCGGCGGCTGGATTTTCGGCCGCCTGGCCGACCGGCATGGCCGCAAGAACTCCCTGATGATCTCGGTGCTGATGATGTGCTTCGGCTCCCTGATGATCGCCTGCCTGCCCACCTACGCCAGTATCGGCACATGGGCGCCGGCGCTGCTGTTGCTGGCGCGGCTTATCCAGGGGCTTTCGGTGGGTGGCGAATATGGCACCACGGCCACCTACATGAGCGAGGTGGCCTTGCGCGGGCAGCGCGGCTTCTTCGCCTCGTTCCAGTACGTGACCCTGATCGGCGGCCAGTTGCTGGCTGTGCTGGTGGTGGTGGTCCTGCAGCAGGTGCTGACCGAGGACGAACTGCGCGCCTGGGGCTGGCGCATCCCCTTCGTGGTGGGCTCCATCGCCGCGGTGATTTCGTTGATGCTGCGCCGCTCGCTGCATGAAACCAGCAGCGCCGAAACCCGGCAGGACAAGGACGCAGGCAGCATTCGCGGCCTGTTTGGCAACCACCTGGCGGCATTCATTACCGTGCTCGGCTACACCGCCGGTGGCTCGCTGATCTTCTATACCTTCACTACCTACATGCAGAAATACCTGGTGAACACGGCCGGCATGACCGCGAAGAACGCCAGCTACGCGATGACCGGCGCGCTGTTCCTGTTCATGGTGCTGCAGCCGTTCTTCGGCATGCTTTCCGACCGTATCGGGCGGCGCAATTCCATGCTGCTGTTCGGCGCGTTGGGCACGCTGTTCACAGTGCCGTTGCTGATGGCACTGAAAACCGTCAGCAGCCCGTTCATGGCCTTCGTATTGGTCAGCCTGGCGCTGTGCATCGTCAGCTTCTACACCTCGATCAGCGGCCTGGTTAAGGCCGAGATGTTCCCGCCACAGGTGCGGGCATTGGGCGTGGGGCTGGCCTATGCGGTGGCCAATGCTGCCTTTGGCGGGTCGGCTGAATACGTGGCCCTGGGCCTGAAGACCCTGGGCATGGAAAACACCTTCTACTGGTATGTCACGGCCATGATGGCAATCGCCTTCCTGTTCAGCCTGCGCCTGCCCAAGCAAGCGGAATACTTGCACCACGATCATTAAGGACGTTGCATGACCAACCAGTTGTTCGATGCCTACTTCACCGCGCCGGCCATGCGCGAGGTGTTCTCCGACCGCGGTCGCCTGCAGGGCATGCTCGACTTCGAAGCCGCCCTGGCGCGGGCCGAGGCGGCGGCAGGGCTGGTGCCGCAAAGTGCGGTGGCTGCGATCGAAGCGGCCTGCAAGGCCGAACGCTATGACGTGGGGGCGCTTGCCGAAGCGATCGCCACGGCTGGCAATTCGGCCATCCCACTGGTGAAGGCGCTGGGCAAGGTGATCGCCACGGGTGTACCGGAAGCCGAACGCTTCGTGCACCTTGGCGCCACCAGCCAGGACGCCATGGACACTGGCCTGGTGCTGCAGCTGCGCGATGCGTTGGCGCTTGTCGAGGCTGACCTGGCTGCACTGGCCGACACGCTGGCCCGCCAGGCGCTGCTGCACGCCGATACGCCGCTGGTGGGCCGTACCTGGTTGCAGCATGCAACCCCGGTTACCCTCGGCATGAAGCTGGCTGGCGTGCTGGGTGCGCTCACACGCCACCGCCAGCGCCTGCAACAGTTACGGCCGCGGTTGCTGGTGCTGCAGTTCGGGGGGGCCTCTGGCAGCCTGGCGGCGTTGGGCAGCAAGGCACTGCCGGTGGCCGAAGGCCTGGCCGAACAGTTGCAACTGACGCTGCCGGAGCAGCCGTGGCACACCCAACGTGACCGTTTGGTGGAGTTCGCCTCGGTGCTGGGTCTGATCGCCGGTAGCCTGGGCAAGTTCGGGCGTGACGTCAGCCTGCTGATGCAGACCGAGGCGGGGGAGGTGTTCGAGCCTTCCGCACCGGGCAAGGGCGGCTCGTCGACCATGCCGCACAAACGTAACCCGGTGGGCGCCGCTGTGCTGATTGGCGCGGCTACGCGGGTACCGGGCCTGGTTTCGACGCTGTTTGCGGCCATGCCGCAGGAACACGAACGCAGCCTGGGGCTGTGGCATGCAGAATGGGAAACCCTGCCTGAGATCTGCTGTTTGGTTTCCGGGGCGCTGCGCCAGGCCCAGATCATTGCCCAGGGCATGGAAGTGGACGCCCCGCGCATGCGCCGTAACCTGGACCTGACCCAGGGGCTGGTACTGGCCGAGGCTGTAAGCATCGTGCTGGCCCAGCGGCTTGGCCGCGACAGTGCCCACCATTTGCTGGAGCAGTGCTGCCGCCGTGCGGTCGCCGAGCAGCGCCATTTGCGCGCGGTGCTGGGCGATGAACCGCAGGTCACGGCGCAGTTGTCTGCCGAAGAATTGGACCGCCTGCTGGACCCCGCACATTACCTGGGCCAGGCCCGGGTGTGGGTAGCGCGTGCTGTGTCCGAACATCAACATTTCACTGCCTGAAGGAGACCGCTGTGGCGCACGTGCAACTGGCCGATGGCGTTTTGAATTACCAGCTCGATGGCCCCGAAGCGGCCCCGGTGCTGGTCTTGTCCAACTCGTTGGGTACCGACCTCGGCATGTGGGAGACCCAATTGCCGCTGTGGAGCCAACACTTTCGTGTGCTGCGCTACGACACCCGGGGGCATGGCGCATCGTTGGTCACGGCCGGCCCGTACAGTATCGAGCAACTGGGCCGTGACGTGCTGGCCCTGCTGGATGCCCTGGATATCCAGCAAGCGCATTTTGTCGGCCTTTCAATGGGCGGCCTGATCGGGCAGTGGCTGGGCATCAATGCCGGCCAGCGCCTGCGCAGCCTCACCTTGTGCAACACCGCCGCTCAGATCGGCACTGCCGAGGTGTGGAACAGCCGCATCGACACCGTGCTCAAGGGCGGGCAACAGGCGATGGTCGAGCTGCGTGATGGCTCTATCGCCCGCTGGTTCACCCCGGGCTTTGCCCAGGCCCAGCCACAACAGGCGCAGCGCATCTGCCAGATGCTGGCGCAGACCAGCCCGCAAGGCTACGCAGCCAATTGTGCGGCGGTACGTGATGCAGACTTCCGCGAGCAAGTAGGCGGTATCCAGGTGCCTACCCTGATTGTTGCCGGTACCGAGGACGTGGTGACCACGCCAGCCCACGGCCGCTTCATGCAGGCTGCCATCCAGGGTGCCGACTATGCCGAGTTCCCGGCGGCGCACTTGTCCAACGTGGAGATCGGCGAAGCGTTCAGCCGCCGCGTGCTCGACTTTCTGCAGGCTCACTGAGTACTTGACCATGGACGAGAAACAACGTTACGACGCCGGCATGCAGGTACGCCGTGCAGTACTGGGTGATGCCCACGTGGACCGCAGCCTCGAGAAGCTGAACGACTTCAACGGCGAGTTCCAGGAAATGATCACCCGCCATGCCTGGGGCGACATCTGGACCCGCCCGGGCCTGCCACGCCACACCCGCAGCCTGATTACCATCGCCATGCTGATCGGCATGAACCGCAACGACGAGCTGAAACTGCACTTGCGCGCGGCAGCCAACAATGGCGTAACCCGTGACGAAATCAAGGAGGTGCTGATGCAGAGCGCCATCTACTGCGGCATCCCGGCAGCCAATGCCACGTTCCACCTGGCTGAGTCGGTGTGGGATGAGCTGGGCGTTGAATCGCGCGGTTGACCCTTTGGCTGAAAGCCGCAGCATGCGATACGCCGTGGGGGCTGAGGGGTGTTCGCCGTAGCAGTGATTGCGCCTATGAGATCGAGCGCCGCCCGCGCGGCGCATCGCGAGCTTTGCTCGCTCCTAC
>NZ_JACVVG010000046.1:0-34767 GCF_016647875.1 Pseudomonas sp. S36
ATGCCCGTCACCTCCCTCCGCAAGTCCTTCGTTCGGCCTCCTGAAGTCGCTAAGATCAAGATCAAGATCAAAGTCAAGATCAAGATCTACAGCAACAGCAACAGCAACAGCAACAGCAACAGCGAACTTGAATATATCCATGCACTCACTGGAAGAACTCGGATGCTACTGCCTCTAAGCGCGCGATAGTTCAAGCCACATAGATTGCGACTTCAGGGAGCCTGATGACGGGAGCCGGCGGCTTTGGTTACTTGGGCCAAGACCCAAGTAACACGCCGTAAGGGCGGAAAGGTGACTAAGCGCCACCCGCGCAAAAGAATGTCTGCGCGGGATAAGCGCCCCTCCAATCAGTTTGGAAGCTTGTAAGCGATGATGTAGTCACCCATCTTGGTACCCAGCGACCCATGGCCACCCGCAGTCACCAACACATACTGCTTGCCGTCCTTGCCCGTGTAGGTCATCGGCGTTGCCTGACCACCCGCTGGCAGCCGCGCCTTCCACAGCTCCTTGCCGTTGTTCACGTCATAGGCACGCAGGTACTGGTCCAGCGTACCGCTGAGGAAGCCAACGCCACCGGCAGTTACGATGGAACCACCCATGCTCGGTACACCCACCGGCAGGCCGATCGGCACAGGGGTGCTGTCACGGGTGGTGCCGTTCTTGTGTTTCCAGACCACCTTGTTGGTGAACAGGTCAATGGCGGCCACATAGCCCCAGGCTGGCGCCTGGCACGGTACACCCAGCGGCGACAGGAACGGGTGCATGGTCACGGCGTAGGGGGCGCCGGCGTTAGGCTGCACGCCGCTGGTTTCGCTTTCGCGCTTGCTGCCCTCGGCCACGTGCTCGCGTGGGATCATCTTCGATACGAACGCCATGTAGTTAGGCGTGGTGAACAGCAGTTGACGTACCGGGTCGACCGACACGCTGCCCCAGTTGAACACACCCACGTTGCCCGGGTAGACCAGGGTGCCCTGCTCGGACGGCGGCGTGTACTGGCCTTCGTAGCGCAGCTCGCGGAACTGGATGCGGCACAGCATCTGGTCGAACGGCGTGGCGCCCCACATGGCCTGCTCGGTCAGCTCAGGGCCCAGCAGGTTCAGGTCCGAACGGGCCTGTGTGGGCGAGGTGTGATCGCCCTTCACCGCACCTTGCGGGGTCGGGATCTCACGGATCGGCACAATCGGCGTGCCATCGCGGCGGTCCAGCACGTACAGGCTGCCCTGTTTGGTCGGCACAATGATCGCGGGCTTCACGCCATCGTCAGTCTTCAGCTGAACCAGCGTGGGCTGGCTACCGACGTCCATGTCCCACAGGTCGTGATGGGTGAACTGGTAGTTCCAGCGCGCCTTGCCGGTGGCGAGGTCCAGGGCGACGACACCGGCGCTGTACTTCTCGGCACCCGGAGTACGGTCCGCGCCCCACTGGTCCGGGGTCTGGTTGCCCAGCGGCAGGTAGATCATGCCCAGGTCTTCGTCGACACTGGCGATTGACCACATGTTGGCCGAGTTGCGGGTGTAGGTCTTGCCCGGGGCCAGTGGCTTGGTGTCGTCCGGGTTGTTGCTGTCCCAGTTCCAGACCAGGTGGCCGTCATGTACGTCGTAGGCGCGGATCACGCCCGATGGCTCGTCGACCGACTCGTTGTCGGTAACGTGGCCGCCGATGATGACCAGGTCACGGGTAATGGCTGCCGGCGAGGTGGAGTAGTAACCCCCCGCGGTGAACGGCCCGATGCCTTTGGTCAGGTCGATGGTGCCCTGGTTGGCGAAGCCCTCGCACACCTTGCCGTTGTCGGCGTTGATGGCGATCAGGCGGGCATCGGCGGTGGGCAGGTACAGCCGGCGCGGGCAAGCCTGGGCCACGGCCTGGCCGGCGTCGGTGATCTTCGGCGCGGGGCTGCCGTCACGGCTTACGTAGCGGTTTTCGTCGTAGTACGAAACACCGCGGCACGTCATGTGGGCGAAGCCCTTGAAGGTGCCGACCGGGCTCTTGACCTGCGGGTCGAAGCGCCAGATTTCTGCGCCGGTGTCCGGGTCCAGCGCCAGCAGGCGGCTGTGGGCGGTGCAGGCATAGAGCATGCCGTTGACCTTCAACGGGGTGTTCTGGTTGGTCAGTTCCACCGGGTCGTTGTCGGTGGGCAGGTCACCCGTGCGAATGCGCCAGACCTCTTCCAGGCGGTAGGCGTTTTGCGCGGTGATCTGGCGCAGCGGGGAGTACCGGTCGCCGTGCTCGGTGCGCCCGTACGCCTGCCACTCGCCATCGGGCATGGCAGGGGCATCGCTGGCCATTTCACTGCTGTCGCGGCCCAGTTCGCCAAACACTTCACCGGGGTGGGTGAACTGGCTGGCCACGGCGCAGGCGCCCGAGGCGATCACGGCAACGCTCAGCAGCGCTGTGTTGGCTTTGCTGGCCGGGCCGATCAGCGGGCGGCGGGCCCAAGGCAGCAGCAGCACCAGGCCGATGGCGAACCACAGCGCCAGGCGCGGCACCAGTTGCCACCAGTCCAGGCCCACTTCCAGCAGCGCCCATACCGTGCTGCCCAGCAGAACCAGGCCATACAGGCCCAGACCGATACGGCGTTGGGCCAGCAGCAGAATGCCCGACAGGGCGAAGCCGATACCGGCAATGAGGTAATACAGCGAACCGCCCACCTGGCTCAGCTTGATGCCGCCGGCCAGCAGCGCCAGCCCCATCACTAGCAGCAAGACGCCCATCAGGCGGGGTAGCCAGCGGCTTCCACTCTTGGCACCTTCAGTGCTCATCGTATGTTCTCCGTTGAATGAATTAGGGTTAGAACGTGCTCTGGATCTTCAGGCCGCCGACCACCGCATCGTCCACCTGGGACACCCCGCCCGGGTGGCGGATGTACTGCAGGTTTGGGCGTACGGTGAGCCAGTCGGCCAGGTGAATGCCGTAATACAGTTCGGCGCTGTATTCAGTGTCTTGTACCGGGAGGAAACCCGGATTGGCGTAGTCGTCCACCCCTGCGGCCTGGTTGGCCAGGCGGGCATTCTTGCGGTAGGCGGGGTTGACGTGCACGCGGGCCAGGGCGAAGCCGATGTCGTCCTTGGCGCGGGTGTCGAACGGCCCTTTGAATACCAGCCCTGCCTGCACGTAGTTATCGATGGCATTGGTTTTCTTGTCATGCACCGTGGCGTTGGCGAACAGGCTCAGGCCACGGGACTGGTCGCTGGCCAGGGCAGTGACCTGCTGCTGGGCGCCGAGCCAGAACCCGTGTTTGCTTGAGCTGCTGCGGTAGGCGGCCCCACTGAGTGCTGCCGGCCTGCCGTTGTCGTCCTTGTAAACATCCTGCGTATTGGCATTACTGTAGTAGTAGCCAGCGCGATATTCCCCTTTCAAGCCTTGGATGCGCGGGCTCCATACCAGTTCGATCGGCATCACGGCGCCCTGGGTGCCGCTGCCGCTGAGCTTGAAACCATTGCCGGATTCGAGGTTGGAAGGGTTTTGTTCGTACACGCCCACCTGGGCGAACAGGGCATCGCCGAGGTTGTAGCGCACACGCAGTGCCCATTGGCTGACCGGCCAGTTGTACCAGATGCCCCCCACCCAGTTACCCACTTGCGAGCCACAGAACGCCAGGTTCTGGAAGTCGCACGGGAAGCTGTTGAAGTCTTCGCCCTCGCCAAAGCGGCCGAATTTCACATCCAGTGCACCGTCGAAGTACTTCTGCCGCAGCCACAACTGCGTGAGGCGCCAGGTTTCCCCACGTCCCCAGACTTCCTGGGCCGACGTGAAGCCACCGACGCGGGGGTCGTTGATGCGGTCATTGCTGATGTTGTCACCGTGGCGCTCGGTGACGGTGAGCTGGAATTCGGCGTCTTTCCAGCCCAGCACCTTGTCCAGGTCCAGGTGGCTACCAAAGGTGAACTGGTCGCTGTAGCGCGCAGTGCGGTCGTGGTCATAGCCGCCGTGCAGGTTGCTGCCCATCTCGCCGGTGTAGCCGAAGGTAAAGTCGTAGCCTTGCTCCAGCAGGGCGCTGCGGGTACCGCCCCAGTCGCCGAACATCCAGGGCGAGTCGCTGGCGAACATATCGCTGGCACAGGCTGGGGATACCGATGCAGCCAGGGCAAGGGCGATGAAGCAGGGTTTTGGCAGTTGAAGCATGGGATAGCGCTGTCTTCTGATTATTGAAAATACGGCAAGCGCATCGATGGCGGTGATCCATCAATGGAAATGGCGTCAGGAAGGTTGGATGAAGCGATTCAGCTTGCGGCGGGGAGGATATAGAGGAAGCGATCAGAAAAAAAGACAAATTGTCGCAGTGCATTGTTGCCTGCTGGGTAATAGTGGCGTGAGCGGGGCTGCAGGGCAGCCCCTTCTACACTGTCAGTACCGTCAGAACGTGGTCCGTAACCCCACCTCCACACTGCGCCCCGGCGCCGGTGCGATGTCGCGCAGGATCGAACTGGCGTAGCGCACCGTCTGGTCGGTGAGGTTCTCGCCACGCACGAAAGCCAGCCACTGGCTGTGGCCGATATCAAAGCGGTAGCCCACGCTGGCGCCCAAGGTGGTGTAGCCATCGGTGCTGGTTTCGTTGGCCGGTTTACGGTGCTGCGAAGCGGCATGTTGCACGTCCACCCGCGCCTGCCAACGGTCCAGTTCCCACACCAGCCCGCTGTTCAGGCGCAGCGGCGCAATGCGCGGTAATGGCTGACCGCTGTCGAGGTTCTTGGCCCGGGTGTAGTCCCCTGACAGTTCCAGGGCAAAGCTGCCGTAGCGGTTCTGCGCCAGTTGCCAGCGGTCCTGGGCCTCGATGCCGTAGAAGCGCGCGCGTACGCCCTGGTACTCGTACTCCGGGAAGCCGCCGTGGTCATGGTCATGGTCGTGATCATGGTCATCCTCGCCATGATCATGGTCATGCCCCTCGCGCAGGTTGCCTGTGCCAATCAGGCCGATGTAGTTGCGAAAATGGCTGTAGAACACGCCCACGCTGCCCTTGTGCGTGCCGTTGTCGAAGCGCAGCGCCAGGTCGGCAGAAATGGCCTTTTCCTTGTTCAGGCTGGCGTCGCCCACTTCATAGGCGCCGGTGGCAACGTGAGCGCCATTGGCGTACAGCTCGTAGAAGGTCGGTGCCCGTTCGGTGTAGCCGAGGTTGGCCGCCAGCGACCAGATCGGGTCCAGCTGGTACACAGCACCGGAAGACAGGCTGAACGCATTGAAGCTGCTGGCGCTGTCGGCGTCGGTGAAGTTCTCGTTCCCCTTGGCATCCGGGTCTACGCGGGTGTGTTCCAGGCGTGCACCCACACTCAGGTCCAGGCGTTCGGTGGCTTGCCATTGCTCCAGCAAGAACACCGCCAGGCTGTCAGTGTTGGTGTGGGGGACGAAGGCTTCCTCGCCCAGTGCCGAAAATTCGTTGCGGCTCACCTGGGCCCCGACCACACCCTCTACCGGGCCCAACGGCTGATGACGGGCTTCGATACGGGCTTCGTAGCCCTTGTTCTTGAACGTGGTGTGTACTTCACCTTCTTCGATTTCGCGGTGCTGGTAGTCGGTGTAGCCAGCATCGACCTTGACCGAGCTGAACGGGCCTTCCAGGTCGCGCACTTCTGAGGCGAAAGCGTAATGATCCTGCTGCATGTCCAGGCGCACGCCGGGTTCGGCAACCGACCCGTAGTTGCTGTCATAGCGGCTGTAGGACAGCCCGGCGTAACCGTGGTCCCAGTGGTAGGCACCGCCGAGTGCGCCGCCGTCCTGGCGGCCGTCGCTGTTTTCCAGGCGGTGCTTGCTGCCGGGGTCATCGCCATCGCGCACCTTGGCGCTGCGGGCGTAGCCAGGAATGCGCAGGTCGTTGAACTGGCGGCTGTTGGCGTCGATGTGCAGGGCGAAAGCACCGTTGCCGGCCTCCAGCTTGCCGGCGCTGCTGCGGGTGGTGTCGGCACCGCCATAGCGCAGCTCACCGGCCCCCTGGATGCCGTCGATGGGGCTGTCCGGGATCCGGTTGTCGAAGGTGTTCACCACGCCGCCGATGGCGTTGCCGCCATACAGCAGTGCGGCAGGGCCGCGGACGATTTCGATGCGATCGACCGTGACCGGGTCCAGCGGCACGGCATGGTCGTAGGACAGGGAAGAGGCGTCCAGAGCACCCACGCCGTTGCGCAGAATACGGATGCGGTCGCCATCCAGGCCACGGATGACCGGGCGGCTGGCACCTGGCCCGAACCAGGTCGAAGCAACCCCCGGTTGCTTGTTGAGGGTTTCCCCCAGGCTGCCATGCTGCTGTTGCAGCAGGTCGTCGCCTTCGAGCACGGTGCTGGGCGCCGCGAGCTGGCGCTTGCCCAACGGGTTGGCAGTAATGACCTGGGGGGCGAGTTCCACGGCCTGGCTGGGCGACGCGGCTAACCAGAGCGCGACGGCGAGGGGGGAGAAGCGAAGCGGTGAGTACAACATGGGAAAGGAGCGTTCCTTGGCAGAAAAATTGTATTGTTACTATATAACATACGTATTTCAGCACAGAGATTTTGCCACTGGCCAGTCTTTTCTCCCTTTACTTGCCGCACACCCCGCCTTGGGGTGGTGTAAGGTGCGCATCTTTGTACCGGAGCACTGGCATGAGCACGGCCCAACACAACGCACTGCACGGCAAGACCCTTGAGCAGATCCTCACCGAGCTGGTGGCCCACTACCAATGGCAAGGCCTGGCCGAGCGCATCGACGTGCGCTGCTTCAAGAGCAACCCCACGATCAAGTCCAGCCTGACCTTTTTGCGCAAAACCCCCTGGGCTCGGGAAAAGGTCGAGCAGTTGTACGTGAAACTGCAGCGGCAAGCTTGAGGTGCCTCGCCGTCCCTGGTTGACCGGCATCGCGCTGCTGGGGTGGTTCGGCCTGGCCGTGCAGGTGTACCTGGTGTTGTGGGGGCGCTGGCAGGCGCAGGCCAGCCTGATCGGCGGGCTGATCAACGTGTTCGGGTATTTCACGGTGCTCACCAACCTGCTGGTGGCCACGGTGCTCAGCTATGCGGCATTTGGCCGTGAGGGGGCAGGCAAGCGGTTTTTCCTGTCACCGGTGGTGGCATCGGCAGTGGCGGTCAGCATCCTGCTGGTGGCCCTGGCCTACAGCATCCTGTTGCGCCACCTCTGGCAGCCAGAAGGCTGGCAGTGGCTGGCGGATGAGCTGCTGCACGACGTGATGCCCGCGCTGTACACTCTGTACTGGTGGTTCGAGGTGCCCAAAGGCACCTTGCGCGTGAGGCATCTGGCCGCCTGGGCGGTGTACCCGGCCATGTACTTTGCCTACGCGCTGTGGCGGGGGGGTGAGATCGGGGCTTACGCCTACCCCTTCATCGATGTAGCCAGCCTTGGCTACGGCCAGGTGCTGGTCAACGCACTTGGCGTGTTGGCGGGGTTCTGGGCGATTGGCCTGGTGCTGCTGGCGCTGGACCGGTGGCGCCAGTGAAGCGCTCGGGCGCGTCAGGCATCGTCCGCAGTGCCGTCGGCGCGCCAGTAGGCAGCCGCTTTGAGCGCATCGTCGGGCACGCCTTTTTCCAGTAATGCCGCCTTTACCTGACGGGTGAGGGCCTTCTCCAGCGCGACCCACGCGTACACGCGGCCCTCGGGCAGTGGCATGTGTTGCACCCGCGCAAGCACGTCGTCCTGCCCGCGAATCAGCCACTGCACGTCTACCTGGGCCTGGCTGGGTAATGGCTGCTGCTCATGGACGTCTTCGACCTGGATGACGGCGACCACGCGACGCCCTGCAGGCAGGCCTTCGAGGCGACGGCCGATGGCAGGCAGGGCGGTCTCGTCGCCAATCAGCAGGTAGCTGTCGAACATATCCGGCACCACCAGCGAGGCACGCGGCCCGGCGATATCCAGGTGCTGCCCTGGTGTCGCCTGGGCTGCCCAGGTGGAGGCCGGGCCATCGCCGTGCAGCACGAAGTCGATGTCCAGCTCGTTGGCCTCCAGGTCGATGCGCCGGGGGGTATATTCGCGCATGGTTGGCCGGGCGTTGCCATCCCGGGCCATTTCGCGGGCTTCCAGCGCCTGTTGCTGTTCGGGTGTTTCGGCAAACAGCAGCTTGATGTGGTCGTCGCTGCCCAGGCTGGTGAACCCCTGCAGTTCTTCACCGCCCAAGGTGATGCGGCGCATCCGCGGGGTGAGTTCGGTCACCCGCAGGACCTGCAGGCGGCGTTGGCGGATTTCGTGGTTGACGCGGTGGATGGAATCACTCATCTGAGGTCTCTCTGGCAAAGTCGGTGGGCCCGCTGGCGATGGCCTTGGCGGTGTGGTTGAGCAGGTCGCGGACACGTTCGATTTCATCGGGTGTCCAACGGCCATGGTGCATGTGCAGGGCATGGCGCAGGTTGCTGACCGCTTCATGGATTTCGGATGGTCGGTCATGCCCGCGCAGGGCGCGTTTGCTTACCTCGATGCGCATGCGCACCCCTTCCAGGGCCACGGCCTGCTCGACGAGTGCGTTGCGCCCGGCATCGGTGATCACGTACAGGCGTTTACTGCCCTGGGTCTGGCCACTGATCAGCTCGGCTTCTTCGAGGAAGTTCAGGGTGGGGTAGATCACCCCCGGGCTGGGCGTGTAGCTGGCGTCGAACAGCTTTTCGATCTGGCGGATCAGGTCGTAGCCGTGGCCAGGCTGGTCAGCCAGTAGCGCCAGTAACAGCAGCCTCAGGTCGCCGGGTGCGAACACCCGAGGGCCGCGTTCGCCACGGCCGGCTCGTCGGTCGAAAGGATCATGGGCAGGTTCGCGCATGGTCGGGGCTCCCTGTTGAGATATATCTTAAGATAGTACTCAAGATAGATCACAGGCAAACCCTGAATGCTGATGATTATCATCTATTGAATCGATGATTTAGCGTTGGTGGATAGGTTGGCTGCCAGTTCAGGCGGCTTGCACTCATTGGGGTTACCCGGCTGCAGATAGGGCATGAGGATGGGCGCCATGCCCTTCAATACCTGTACCGGTAGCGCCGAGGTGAACTTGAAGGCCTCTGCTGATCGCCCCGGTACGAACGCCGTCAGGGTGCCAAAGTGGTTGTCGCCGAGGAAGAACACGAACGTGGCGGTGCGGTTCAGCGAGCGGGAGCCGATCAGGCGGCCGCCGGCACCGAAGCTTTCGATGCGGTTGTCGCCGGTGCCGGTCTTGCCACCCATCACGAGTGGCGTACCGTCCTGCAGCTTGAAGCTGCCCGAGATACGCCGTGCAGTCCCTGCATCCACTACCTGCGACATGGCACCCTTGAGTGCCCGCGCCACTTCCACGGGCAAAATCCGAACCCCACGGTCTGGGTCGCTTAGCAGCTTGGTTTCATAGGGCGTGTTGGCGGCGAAATGCAGCGTATCGATGCGCAGCGTCGGCAGGCGCACGCCGTCGTTCTGGATGATGCCGACCAGTTCGGACAGCGCCGCAGGCCGGTCACCCGAGCTGCCAATGGCGGTAGCCAGGGACGGTACCAGGTGGTCGAACGGGTAACCCACGCGCTTCCAGCGCTGGTGAATGTCGGTGAAGGCTTCGATTTCGACCATGGTTCTGATGCGGCTGTCGCGGGCGCCCTGGTGGCGGCTCTTGAACAGCCAGCCGTACACTTCCTGGCGCTCGAAACGGCTGGCGTTCAGCATCTCGCTCAAGGTCGAACCGGGGTTCTTCAGCAGGTAGCCCAGCAGCCACAAGTCCAGGGGGTGCACCTTGGCGATATAGCCTTGGTCAGGCAGGTCGTACTTGCCAGGCCCATAGCTGTCGTACATCTCGGCCAGCCGGCCGTCGGTAAGCTTGCCGAGGGCTGCCTTGTCGCCCTTCAGGTGGGCCCGTACAAATGCATTGAAGGTTTGCTGGCCGGCTTCGGGGAACAGGTAGCGGTGCACGGCCGCCAGCCGCTGTGGCGTCACGCGCATGCTGTCGAGGAAGGTGTCCAGGCGTTGCTGGGAGGTTTTGCGCTGGTACTTCTTCCAGAAGCGCATCAGGTAGTTGCTGCCTTCCTTGTCGGCAAAGCGGGCCAGGTATTCCTGGCGGCGCGGGTCGGCATCGTCCTTGAGCAACGGCACCCGGTTGTACGGTTGCTGGTAGGTCACATAGCGCACCACGTCGCGCATCAGGCGGATGAACGGCAA
The DNA here is from genome assembly GCF_016647875.1 of Pseudomonas sp. S36. Taxonomy (NCBI): domain Bacteria; kingdom Pseudomonadati; phylum Pseudomonadota; class Gammaproteobacteria; order Pseudomonadales; family Pseudomonadaceae; genus Pseudomonas; species Pseudomonas sp. S36. Next base: position 10,077 of record NZ_JACVVG010000046.1, read on the forward strand.
GTTGATCGATTCGCGCAGGGCGTCCTTGAGGGTAGGGATCCGGCCGTTGTCTTCCTTGCGGAAGTTGTTGAACACATGCATGCCGCCACCGGTAAAGAAAGCTTCACCGGTACTGGCGGAGTACTTGCGCTCCAGCGCGGCATCTAGCATGGCATCCAGGCTCTGGTTTTTGCTGTTCTGTGCCAGCCAGCCCAGCGACCACCGGCTGATGCTGTCCAGCTCGGCAACGTCCACTTTGTTAAGCGCTGCCACCGGCTTGCCGGCGTACTTGTCATGCAGCTCGGCGATGATCTCCAGATAGGTGGTGAGCACCCGCAACTTGGCGGTGGAGCCCAACTCCAGCTTGCTGCCCTCATTGATGTCGAAGGGCTGGTTGGTGCTGTCGGTTTGCACCCGCACCCGCGAGCCGTCGGCGGTGCGTTCGAACAGGGTGAAGCTGTAGCTGACCTGGTCGGTGGTCTTTGCGGTGAGCAGACGCTCGCCGATCAGGCCGATCTGCCCGGCGAAGACGGGGTCGGCGAGGTTTTTCAGGTATTGGCTCACCTGGATCTGCAAATCGGCCTGCAAGGTGCTGGTGGCCGACAGGTCCAGGCGGTCAAGGTCGTAGAGCGGGCGGTTGAGCATGGCCGCCAGGCGGTTACGGGCCAGGCTGATGCCCTTGTTGGTGACGATCGGCACGATGGTGGGTTGCGCCACCCAGTCCCGGTAGACCGCCTTGCTGGCCAGTGCCGCATCGGCAAGCGGTTGCTCGATGACGTGGTTGGCTGCCAGTACGCGCACATGGGCATCGGTCAGGTCAGCCAGCTCATTGCGGCCTTTGGACAGGTAGTGGGACGGGCGCCGCTGGGCGATCATCAGCGACAGCACCTGGCGCAGGGCCAGGCCACGGGCGGCCAAGCTTTGCGGGTCGGTGGTGGTGGCCGTAAGGGCTTGGTTCACCTGATCGAAATCGGCGCCGTACCACACCCGCAGGCCCTCGGCCATGCCATGTACCTCACCGTGGCCGGGCACTGCGGACAGGGGCACGCTGTTGAGGTAGTCGCGCACGATACGCTGGCGCGCCTCGGTAGTGTCTGGCCCACCTTGGTAGGCGCGTACGCTGGCCGAGATCATCTGGCGGATTTTTTCCGCACCGGACACCGTCAGCCCGTCCGGCGAATGGCGGTACTTTTCCAGCTGGGTGGCCAGGGTACTACCGCCGGCCGACTGGCCAGGCAGGGCGAGGTAACGGGCGATCTGGCTGTAGGCCGCCTTGGCGAACCGTGGCCAGTCCACCGCCGGGTTATTGCGTGGGTCCTGGGTGTCGAGCAGGTCGCGGTTTTCGATAAACAGCAGGCTGTTGACCATTACCGGTGGAATCGCCGCGAAATCCGGGTACAGGTGTTGGGGGTACTTGTACTCGTAGAGGGTATCGCCCCGGCAGTCGGTAATGGACAACCCGGCCTGGACCTTCTCGATGTACGGGGCGAACAAACCGTGGTCAACATAATTGACCAGTGCCGGCGAGAACCTCACCTGTTCGCTGATCAGGTAGTCACGCTTGAGCAACCGCGGCAAAAACTCGCCCAGGGCGCTGTAGCCCAGGCGCTTGTCGAATGGCCCTTCACCCGGATAAACGATGGCATCGCTGGGGCCTGGCTGCAGCGAGTAGGTGAGGGTGCTGGCCAGTTTGGAAAACTCGCGTGACTGCCACTCGGAGGTACGGAACTCCACATAGGCGGCGTAGCCGACGGCACCCGCCGCCACCAGCAGGATCAGGATGATCAACCGCCACCACAGCCGGCGCTGACGGGGGGATTTGGGGGGTGGCGTCTCGGCAGGAGGTTGTTCGGGTGCTTCCGTTGTGCTTGGATCCGTTTGCCACAGTGCGCCCATAATCTTCTATCCGGCCAGGTATTTACGTCTTGCTTGACTCAAGCTTAGACGTTGAGCGGGTCATGTGAAAAAAATGTCGATTCGACCTGTACAGCACCCCACCGCACAGGTCAGGGCATTCAGGCCGCCGCTTCGCTGTGAGGTTCGAAACTGTCGGCCCGGGCCAGTTGCCACATGCGCGAATAGAATTCGCCGTCGACGTCGCCGGTCAGCAACTGGCCTGGCTTAAGGAAGACATGCATCTGCGAGAACAGTTTGATTTCAGTGGCCGAGATGCGCCGTACCAGGTGCTTGGCCTCCAGCTGGGCCGGGTGCTCCAGGCCTGCTGCAGCCAGCATCTCGGCCAGGGCGCGCAGGGTATTGCTGTGGAAGTTGAACACGCGTTGCGCCTTGTCGGGCACCACCAGTGCACGCTGGCGCAGGGCGTCCTGGGTGGCGACGCCGGTGGGGCACTTGTTGGTGTGGCAGCTCTGCGACTGAATGCAGCCGATGGCAAACATGAAGCCGCGCGCGGCATTGGCCCAGTCGGCGCCGATGGCCAGTACGCTGGCGATGTCGAACGCGCTGACGATCTTGCCGCTGGCGCCAAGCTTGATCTTGTCCCGCAGGTTCAGGCCTACCAATGTGTTGTGCACGAACAGCAACCCTTCGCGCAGCGGCACACCGATGTGATCGGTGAACTCCACGGGCGCTGCACCCGTGCCGCCTTCCTTGCCGTCCACCACGATGAAGTCGGGGAGAATGCCGGTTTCCAGCATGGCTTTGGCGATGCCCATGAATTCCCACGGGTGCCCCAGGCACAGCTTGAACCCCACCGGCTTGCCGCCTGACAGCTCGCGCAGTTGGGCAACGAACTGCATCATTTCGATGGGCGTGGAAAACGCACTGTGGCGCGACGGCGAGATGCAGTCCTCACCCAGGGGTACCCCACGGGTTTCGGCGATTTCCTGGGTTACCTTGTGCTTGGGCAAGATACCGCCGTGGCCAGGTTTGGCACCTTGGCTCATCTTGATTTCGATCATGCGCACCTGCGGGCTGCTGGCCTGGGTGGCAAACCGTTGCGGGTCGAAGCGCCCGTCCGGGGTGCGGCAACCGAAGTAGCCACTGCCCAGTTCCCATACCAGGTCGCCACCGTGTTCGCGGTGGTAGGGGCTGATGCTGCCTTCGCCGGTGTCGTGGTGGAAGTTGCCCAGTTTGGCGCCCTGGTTCAGGGCGCGGATGGCATTGGCGCTGAGCGAGCCGAAGCTCATGGCCGAAATGTTGAAAATGGACGCTGAATAGGGCTGGGTGCACTGCGGGCCGCCGATGTCGATGCGAAAGCTCGCCGGGTCAGCCAGGGGGGCGGGGCGCATGGAATGGCCGATGAATTCGAAGCCCGAGGCGTACACGTCGATCAGCGTGCCGAACGGTTTGTCCGACGCTTCGTTCTTCGCCCGTGAATACACCAGCGACCGCTGTGCGCGGGAAAACGGCAGGGCGTCGCTGTCGGCTTCCAGCAGGTACTGGCGGATCTCCGGGCGTATGCCTTCCACCAGGTAACGGATGTTGCCCAGGATCGGGTAGTTACGGCGCACCGCATGACGCTTCTGCAGCAAGTCGAACAGCCCGATCAGGCTGAGCACCGCCGTGGTGAGGGTGAAGGGCCACAACCATTCGTGGTGCATGAATGGCAGGCTGGCCAGGGTGAACAGTACGCAGGCGGCAAACACGGCATAGCGGCTGAGAAGTGACAGGCTCATACAGGGTCCTTGTGATGGCGCGGTCAGGCTCAGGGCCTGGGTTCAGCACCGACCATAGCCAACTTGCCCGCCGCTGCAAAGGGCATGTCGCGCAGCAGCAACTGCCGCCAACCTTCCTGCTGCGCTGCCGGCGCGTCGACCAGGCAGGAGTAGCGCTTGCCCACACGCACCGCCACGGGCACCCCGTCGCGGTACAAAAGCCGGTTGCCGCCCACGGCAGGCACCTTGGCGCCGGGCAGCAGCGACCCGATCAGGTTCAGCGGGTCACTGGCGCTCACCACCTGCAACGTGCCCTGGGCCTCGCGCCGCCGTACCTGGCGCAGCACTGCCACTGCCTCGGGCAGGGCAAACTGTTCGCCCGCCAGCCCGGCGATAAAACGCCCGCCACGGATCTCGCCACGTGCCTCCAGGCGGTGATAGCAACGCAGCAACTCACGCCAGGGCGGCAGCACATCGCTTTCGCGCTCCAGCAGCCGCCAGCAGATCACCCCATAGCGTTGCAGCAGGGCGCGCGCGATGCTCTCCAGGCGTTGCTGCTGATCGGGCAGGGCATCGCTTCGACGCAGCAGTGCCCAGCGCCCGGCATAGGCCATGCTGGTAGAAACTGGCACGTGGCCGAAACGGGGGCGTCGAGTGCTGCGCCTGGCGGTGGGGGTGATAAGGCTGCGCAGGCCGGTGAAGCTGTCAGCGCCCACCAGGCCCGCCCCCACCAGTTCCTGCAGCGCTGCTTCCAGCTCGCTGGGCAGGAGGCGCGCCTCTTGGCTGAGTTCGTCGAAAAACAGTGCGCCGTGGGCTTTCAGTGCACCATGCACCTTCTGCGCCCGTAGCCCCAGGTCATCGACGGCGACGGTGGGCGCAAGACTGCGCCAGGTGTTCACCTGCTCGCGCGGCAGCAACACCAATGGCGTGCTGGCGAGGGTGCTGCCCGACACCGTCGCGGCCAACCGGCTCCAGGCAAACTGGCCGCTGCGGCAGGCATCGTCGAGCCAGTGCGGGGTGTAATCCTGGATGCGGGCGGGCAGCACATCGGCTTCCCAGGCTGCAGCCGCACTGGGGAACCCCTGCAGTTGAGCCAGTACCTGGGTGACTGCCTGCGGGCCGCGCAGCCGCTGGTCCGGTGCCAGGTGCTGCCAGTCGAACAGAAAGCGCATGAAGTCCTGCAGGCTGACCGGTTCTATTTCCCGCCGCAGACGCTTGACCGTGTAGCGGTGGATACGGGCCAGCAGGTGGCGTTCGCACCACTGCATGTCATCGGCACCTGGGCTGAAATGCCCACGCAGCACATAGCCTTCGCTCTCCAGGCGGGCCAGCGCCTGTTCCATGTCGCCCGCTGGCTTGCCCAGCGGCGCAGCCAGTTGCGCTGCGGTGCTCGGGCCGTGGCCGCTCAAGCGGGCGCGCAGCAGCTCGCTGAGTGCCTGCTCCGGTGCTACCGGTTCATCGAAACCCGGCAGCACATCGGGTGCAGGGGTGGGTTGGCAGCCTGGGTAGACCGCTTGCAACAGGGCCAGCCGCTCGCGCGCCAACCACAGTGATTGGCCTTCCAGATACAGGGCGCGCCCGGCTTTGGCCAGCTGTGCCAGCAGTGCGCGCCAGCGGGGCTCAGCCTGGGCTTCATCGCGGTGAATGGCACCCAGGCTCATCAGCGCCTCGTGCATTTCATCGGCATTGCCGGGCTGCGGCCACGCCTCGGCGGCGACGGCGGCGATGGCATCGGCGTCCAGCGCGCCCAGGTCGTGCGCGCTGGTCACATCGCTCCAGCGCCGGTTGAGCACGGCCTGGGTGCGTCGCTCCTCCAGTGGGGCGTCATCCAGAAACGCGTAGGGCCGGGCATTGAGGATGGCCGCTGCCAACGGTGACGGGGCGGGCAAGTCGCAGCTCAACAGGCGCACGGCGCCTTGCTCCATGCGCTGCAACAGCGCCAGCCAGCCGTCACTGTCCATGGCTTCGTGCAGGCAGTCGTCCAGGGTTTGCTCGACCAGTGGGTGGTCAGGCACCTGCCGCTCACCGGCCAGGTTTTCCAGGCAGGCGAGCTGGTCGGGGAACACGGCCGCGATCAAGTCCTCGCTCTTCATGCGCTGGACCTGCGGCGCCACCTTGCGCCCCCCTGCAAAGCGCGGGAGCGCCATGGCCACCCCGGCATTCCAGCGCCAGCGCACGCCGAACAGCGGGGCATCAAGCACGGCCTGCACCAGCAGTTGCTCTGCACTGCGGCTGTTGAGGTAGCGCCATACATCGGCCAACTCGAAACTGTGGCCGGCAGACAGCGACAGCACAATGGCGTCCTCGCTGGCGGCAGCCTGCAGTTCAAAGTTGAAGGTGCGGCAGAACCGCTTGCGCAGCGCCAGCCCCCACGCCCGGTTGATGCGGCTGCCGTAGGGCGAGTGGATGATCAGTTGGGTGCCGCCAGACTCGTCGAAGAAGCGCTCCATGATCAGCGTGTCGCGCGATGGCAACGCCCCGAGCACAGCCCAGGTGCGGCCCAGGTAGTCCAGTAACTGCTGCGCACAGGCCTCTTCCAGTTCGAAGGTGCGTTGCAGCCACGCCTGTACAACGAGCGTATCGCCTTCAGCACGCTGCAATTGCTCGTCGATCTGCCCTTGCAGCCTGGCCACCGCTGCGGACAGTTCGTTGCTGCGCCCCGGCGCTTCGCCCAGCCAGAAAGGGATGGTCGGTGGCAGGCCATGGGCATCTTCCACCCTCACGCGCCCGGCCTCGACCCGGAGGATGCGATACGACGCATTGCCCAGCTGGAAGATATCGCCGGCGATGCTCTCGACCGCAAAGTCTTCGTTGACGCTGCCGATGTTCAGCGCCTGGGGTTCGAGCAGCACCGCGTAGTCAGCGTTATCGGGGATGGTGCCGCCGCTGGTCAGTGCAGTCAGCTGGCTGCCGCGCCGCCCCCGCAGCATGCCGCTGACCGCGTCACGGTGCAGGTAGGCACTGCGTACCCCCTGGCGGCCGTTGTAGCCCTCGGCCAGCATGCGCAACAGCGCTTGATAGTGGTCAGGGTCAAGGGTGGCGAACGGCATCGCCTGGCGCAGGCAGTCGAACAGCGCCTGCTCATGCCACGCCTGGTTGCTGACTTCGGCAACGATCTGCTGGGCCACCACGTCCAGCGGCGCACGGGGCACATGCAGCTCGTCCAGTTCGCCCCGGCGCACGCAGTCGAGCAGGGCCACGCATTCAATCAGGTCGTCGCGTGAGGTAGCGAACAGGCGGCCCTTGGGCACGCCATCCACCTGGTGGCCCGCACGGCCAACCCGCTGCAGAAATGCGGCGATCGAGCCCGGTGAGGCGATCTGGCAGACCAGGTCGATGTCGCCGATGTCGATGCCCAGTTCCAGCGATGCAGTGGCGACCAGTACTTGCAGTTGGCCGGCCTTGAGGCGCTGTTCGGCGTCCAGGCGCAACTCCTTGGACAAGCTGCCATGGTGGGCGGCCACTGCATCCTTGCCCAGGCGGTCGCTGAGGTGGCGGGTGATGCGCTCTGCCAGCCGGCGGGTGTTGACGAACACCAGCGTGGTGCGGTGCTCGCGGGCCAGCGCAGCGAGGCGATCATAGACCAGGCCCCAGGTATCGTTAGCCAGCACGGCACCCAACGGTACCGGCGGGATCTCGATGGCCAGGTCGCGCTGGCGCGCATGGCCCACATCGACAATGGCGCAAGTCCGCTGGCTACCCACCAGAAATTGCGCCACCCGTTCAACCGGGCGCTGGGTGGCGGACAGGCCGATGCGGCGCAAGGGACGGTTGCACAGGGCCTGCAGGCGTTCCAGGGTAAGCGCCAGGTGGCACCCACGCTTGTTGCCGGCCAGGGCATGGATTTCGTCGACAATCACCGTGTGCACGCTACGCAGCCCCTCGCGGCCCGATGCCGACCCCATCAGCACGTACAGCGATTCGGGGGTGGTCACCAGAATGTGCGGCGCCAGCCGGCGCATGGCCGCGCGCGCTTTCTGCGGGGTATCGCCGGTGCGTACCGCCGTGGTGATGTGCGGCGGTTGCAGGCCTTGTTCTTCCAGCGCCTGGCGGATGCCTTCCAGGGGCATCTGCAGGTTCAGGCGAATATCGTTGGACAGCGCCTTGAGGGGCGACACGTACACCACCTGGGTACGGGCAGGCAGTTGGCCCTGGTGTTCCAGCCCCTCGCGGAACAGCCCGTCGAGCACTGCCAGAAACGCACTCAAGGTCTTGCCCGAGCCGGTGGGGGCGGCGAGCAGGGTCGACTGCCCGGCGTGGATCAGCGGCCAGGCCTGGGCCTGGGCGCCCGTGACCGTGGCGAACTGGCGACGGAACCAGGTGGCGACAGCCGGGTGGAACAGCTCGAGCGCGGGGTGTTGATGGGCGGGCAGGTTCATAGCGTGGTTATGGCGGGTCGGCGGTCGCTTGGCAAGTAGCCGTTCGTCTGCCCAGCCGGCCTTGTGTGGCTCGGTCACCCATGGGATGCTCCCCCGCCATTTCCACGGAGCCTACCTGCATGCCCAACGTGATCCGCATCGCCGCCGCCCTGCTCATCGACCCCCAGGGCCGTACCTTGCTGGTGCGCAAGCGGGGCACGGAGGCCTTCATGCAACCCGGTGGCAAGATCGATGCCGGTGAGACGCCGGTGCAGGCGCTGGTGCGTGAACTGTTCGAGGAACTGGGCCTGCGCATCGACCCTTCCCAGGCCTTGCACCTGGGCAGGTTCAGCGCACCGGCGGCCAACGAGCCGGGCTTCGAGGTGCAGGCGGAGCTGTTTCGGGTCGATAGCGCCGCACCGGTAGCGCCGGCCGCCGAAATCGAAGAAGTGGTCTGGCTGGGCGCCGATCAGGCCCCGGCCATGGCGTTGGCGCCGCTGACCCGGGACCTGATCCTGCCGCTGTACCGTGAGGCGGTCAGCGCACCGCGCTGACCCCGTCCAGGGTGGCGAACGAGGTGTCCTTGGCCGTCAGCAAAAAGTCGCGCATGTAGGGTGCATCGAGCATGTCGGTGCGCACTGCGGCGTACAGCGTGGCGAACAGGCCTTTTTCGCCCAGCCGCTTGCCTTTCACGTAGCCCCGCGAGCTGTACTCGTGCAGCGCCCAGTGCGGCATACCGCAGACGCCACGGCCGCTGGCCACCAACTGCATCATCATGACCGTCAGCTCTGAGGTGCGCACGGCGGCCGGCTCGATGTCTGCCGGTTCCAGGAACCGGGTAAAGATATCCAGGCGGTCACGCTCGACCGGGTAGGTGATCAAGGTCTGGTCGGTAAGGTCGTGCGGCACGACGTAGGGCTTGCTGGCCAGCGGGTGCTGGTTGGCGACCGCCAGCATGGCTTCGTAGGTGAACAGGGGCACGTAGGTGATACCGGCCAGGTCCAGTGGGTCGGAGGTGACGACCAGGTCCAGGTCGCCCCGTGCCAAAGCCGGCAGGGGTGCGAAGGCAAAACCCGATGCCAGGTCCAGCTCCACCTCGGGCCAGGCATCGCGAAACTGGTCGATGGTAGGCATCAGCCACTGGAAGCAGCTGTGGCATTCGATGGCCATGTGCAGGCGCCCGGCCGTGCCGCCTGCCAGGCGTGCGATGTCTCGTTCCGCACCGCGCAGCAGCGGCAGGGTGGCATCGGCCAGTTGCAGCAGGCGCAGCCCGGCGCTGGTGAAGCGAATGGGCTTGGTCTTGCGCACGAACAGTGCCATCCCCAGGCGCTCTTCAAGCTCCTTGAACTGGTGCGACAACGCCGACTGCGTCAGGTGCAGCCGTTCGGCGGCCTCCACCAGACTGTCGGACTCGCGCAGGGCATGAAGGGTTTTCAGGTGGCGGATCTCCAGCACACGTAGCTCCGGTGTATAGACGTAAATGGGTGGCAATGGAGTTGAGTTTCCCTCATGTTGTCCCCTGTGTCGACTGCTCACAGGTGCTACCGTTTGGCGCTGGTCATGAAACTGTCACCGAACTGTGGCAGCGCGCCGCTACGAAATTCATCAGACTCGCGCTTCAGTGGGGATTTGCATTCTGGTGTTTCTTTCATGCGGGCTTTCTGGGTTTTTCTTCTCTTCGTTTTCAGTGTTCCTGCCAGCTTTGCCGCACCGCGTTGTGACGCACAGGTGCCGGTGCAGCGCGCCGAGCTGGGCGCGGTCAGCCTGGTCTACCAAAGTGTGGGGGCACCCCGTGACCCGGCCTTGCTGTTGGTCATGGGCCTGGGCGGGCAACTGATTCATTGGCCCGATGATGTGGTCGAGGCGTTGTGCCGCCAGGGCTTTCGGGTGATTCGGTATGACAACCGTGACGTGGGCCTGTCGCGCTGGAACCAGCTACCGCCGTCGGCAAACCTGACGGTTGAACTGTTGCGCTACAAACTGGGCCTGCCGGTGGCCGCGCCCTATACGCTGACCGATATGGCGGATGACGGCTTGCGCCTGATGGACGCCCTGGGTGTGCGTGAGTTTCATGTGCTGGGTGTGAGCATGGGCGGCATGATTGCCCAACATCTGGCTGCGATGGCCCCCGAGCGTGTACGCAGCCTGACGCTGGTCATGTCCAGCTCGGGCGCCGCCGGGCTGCCGGGGCCCGACCCAGCGCTGGTGCAGTTGTTGGCCCGGCGCAGCGCGCCAAGTCGGGAGGTGGCGATTGAACAACAGGCTGACCTGTTGGCTGCGCTGGGCAGCCCCGAGGTACGTGACGACCGTGCGGTGCTGTTGCACCAGGCCGCGTTGGCCTATGACCGTGCATTCAACCCGGACGGGGCCAAGCGCCAGATCATGGCAATACTGGCCGAGCCGAGCCGCGTGGAATTACTGAACCGGCTTCGGGTGCCAACGCTGGTGGTGCATGGTACGGCTGACCGGCTGTTGCCGGTGATGCATGGCGTGCACCTGGCGGCGCACATACAGGGCAGCCAGTTGCGCCTTATTCCCGGGCTGGCACACCGCTTTCAGGAACCCTTCAAGGCGCCGCTACTGGGTGCTGTACTGCCGTATCTGCGAGCGCACCGTCAGGATGTGACGCATATCGCCGGGTTGTGAACCCGGTAAGAGGCGGTCGTCGGCCATGTTCAGTGCATGCGCACCCACAGCGTGACCAGTACCGTAGCGGCCATCAGCCAGGCCACGGTCGCCAGTGCCAGCGAGGCTTCCAGCCGCAGCCGGTCGACCAGTACATACAAGGTGGCCAGGTACACGAAATACGGAATGATCGACCACATGCCAAACAGGATGGTGGTCTTCAGGTCGGCGATGCTGCGGCCTTTGCCCACGATGTAATGGGCAATCAGGGCAAAGGTCGGAAACAGCGGCACCAACCCGGCAATGTAGTAATTACGGGTTTTCGACAGCATCGCCAGCAGCACGACCACGCCAGCCCCCAGCGCAGCTTTGAATACCAGGTCCACGTTGTATTTCCTGATCGGGTTGAAGGTCAGCCGAGGCCGTATTTTTTCACTTTGTCGAACAGCGTGGTCTTTGCCATGCCCAGCTCCTGGCTGGCCTGGCTCAGGTTGCCCCCGGTGCGTTGCAGGGCATCGCTGAGCAGGTTGCGTTCGAACGCCTCCACCGCCTCGGCAAAACCCAGGCCCTGGCTGGCGCCACCGCTCGGGCCCTTCTTGAATGCCGGAAGCCCCAGCGCGTACCGCTCCGCCACGTTGCGCAGCTCCCGCACATTGCCCGGCCAGTCATGGGACATCAAGCGTGAAAGCGTCTGGCTGTCCAGTACGGGTGTTTCACGGTCGAAGCGCAGTGCCGATTGATGAAGGAAGTGCTCGAACAGCTGCAGGATGTCCTCACGGCGCTCACGCAAGGGTGGCAGTTCGAGGGTCACCACGTTCAGCCGGTAGTACAGGTCGCTGCGAAATTGCCCGCTCTGCCCCAAGGTGTCGAGGTCGGCCTTGGTGGCGGCGATTACCCGGCAATCCACGGCAATGCTCTGGTTCGAACCCAACCGCTCCAGGGTGCGCTCCTGTAACACGCGCAGCAGTTTGATCTGCAAATTGATCGGCATGCTCTCCACTTCATCGAGGAACAGCGTGCCGCCGTTGGCGTGTTCAATCTTGCCGATGCGGCGTTTGCCGGCACCGGTGAAGGCGTTGGCCTCATGGCCGAAGATCTCGCTTTCGAACAAGTTCTCCGGCAGGCCTCCACAGTTCAGGGCGACGAACGGCTGGCCCTGGCGGCGGCTGAAATCGTGCAGGCAGCGGGCGACCAGCTCTTTGCCAGTGCCCGTTTCGCCCTCGATCAGCACATTTGCCGAGGTGTCGGCGACGTTGGCGATCAGCTCGCGCAGGTGCTCCATGGCCGGCGAGCGGCCGATGATGCGGCCCTCCAGGCTGCTTTGCCCGGCCAGTTGGCGGCGCAAGGCCGATACCTCGCGGAACAGGCCGCGCTGCTCCAGCGCGCGGCGTACCACGCCCACCAGCCGCTCCGGCGAAAAGGGTTTTTCCATGAAGTCATAGGCGCCATTGCGCATGGCGCCGACAGCCATGTCGATATCACCGTGCCCGGTGATCAGCACCACGGGCAGGCTGCGGTCGCGCGCTTTCAGGCGGTTGAGCAATTCCAGGCCATCGATACCCGGTAGGCGGATGTCACTGACCACAATGCCGGCAAAGTCATCACCGATGCGCTCCAGTGCCTGCTCGGCGCTGCCCACGCCCTCGCAGGCGATGTCCTCCAGCGCCAGGGCCTGTTGGCAGCCAAGCAGCACATGCGGGTCGTCTTCGACGATCAGGACGGAAAGAGGTGCTGGGTTCATGTGTGCTCTGCCAATTCGCTGGGGGGAGAAGCCAATGGCAGGGTCAGCACGAATGCCGTGCCGCCAGTGGCGGGGTGCTCGACGTTGAGGCTGCCTTTGGCCGCGGCGGCTAGGCTCGCTGATAAGGTCAGGCCCAGGCCCAGGCCATGTTCGCCTGGTTTTGTGGTGAAGAAGGGTTCGAACAGGTGCTTGCGGGCTTCGGCGTCGATGCCGTGGCCATTGTCACGCACCTGCAGGCGGTATTTGTCGCCCTGCAGTTCACCGTCCAGCCACAGCGCCGGCAGCGGCTGGGCGGCCATTGCATCCAGGGCATTGCCAATCAGGTTCACCAGAATCTGCTCGAGGCGGGTCTGGTCGATCGCCAGCAGCGTATCCTCGAACTGCCGATGCAACTGCAAGTGGCAACTGCTGATGCGGTCGGCCAGCACTTGCAGGCTGGCATCGACAGCGCTGGCCAGGGACGCGGGGCCATTGTCATCGGCGCGCCGGGCGAACGAGCGCAGGCTGGCAGTGATGCGCCCCATGCGGTCAACCAGGTCATTGATGGTGCGCAAATTGGCACTGGCAGTTTCCAGCGCGCCGCGTTCGATGAAGCGCACCGTGTTGCCAGACAACGTGCGCAGCGCTGCCAGGGGCTGGTTGAGCTCGTGGGCGATGCTGGTGGACATCTGCCCGATCGCCGCCAGCTTGCCGGCCTGCACCAGTTCGTCCTGGGCATGGCGCAGGGTCTGTTCGGCGTGCCGGCGTTCGCGTATCTGCCCCTTGAGGCGCTCGTTGCTGGCGCGCAGGTCGGCGGTGCGTTCGGCGATGCGCCGTTCCAGCTGGCTGTTGGCTTCTTCAAGCGCCTCGCGGGCGGCCAGGCGGGTGGCGATAACCTTGCGTCGTTCGTTCCAGGCGATGCCCAGTATGGCCAGCAGGGCGAACGCGACAGCCACCAGTATGCCCTGCACCATGGACTCGCGGCGCAGGTCCTGCAAAGGGGTCAACAGGGTGAAGTGCCAGGGGGTGTCCGCCAGGCGCCTGGTCTGGGCCAGGTATGCCACTTCGTGAGGCTTGCCCTGAGCGGTTTCGCTGTTGGCTGGGAAGGTGAGTTTTTCTACGCCGTCGGCCAGGGTTTCACGGCCCAGCGGTTGCAGTTCGTTCAGCGGCCACCAGTAATATTGCAGGCTGCGGGCCAGGCGCTCCTTGATCTGGGGCGTCAGTGGGCGCACCGACTTCAAGCGCCGTGCCGGGTCGCTGGACAAGATGATGATGCCGTTCTCGTCACTGACGAACGCCTCCAGGCGGGCCCGTTGCCAGCGTTCTTCGAGGGTATCCAGGCGCACCTTGATCACGGCCACGCCAATGACCTTGCCGTGCTCTTCCAGGCCATGGGCCAGGTAGTAGCCGGCTTCACCGGTGGTGCTGCCGATGCCATAGAAGCGCCCGGGCTCCCCGCGCACGGCAGTCTGGAAGTAGGCGCGGAACGACAGGTCTTCGCCAAGGAACGAGTCGGCGTCGCGCCAGTTGCTGGTGGCCTGTACCCGGCCATTGGTGTCCAGGACGAAGATCGCGCGGCTGCGGCTACGCCGATTCAGGCCTTCGAGGTACTCGTTGACGGTTTGCCGCGATTCGCCGTCAGGGTCGGTCAGCAGGTGCGAGACGCTGTCTTCCAGCTCCAGCAAGCTCGGCAGGTAGGTGTACTTGCTGATCTCGCTTTCCACGGTGCGCGCGTGCAGCTCCAGCTGGCGCTCGCCGGTTTCGCTGAGGGTGCGGATGCCGTTGTTTTCGCTGATCACAAAACCAGCCATCCCCAGGCCGACCATCAGCAGGATGATCAGGGGCGGCAGCAGCAATTGACGAAGGAGACGGGCGTTCACGGCAGGCTTGGCAGGGAGAAGAAGCGAGGGGTCGCATTTCATCACAGTGGCCCTGTCACGGCCAGCACCGCTGCCTGAATGCGCAGCGGTGCCGGCCGGTTCGATGGGGCAAAATCAGTGTTGCAGGATCTTGCTGAGGAAGTGCTGGGTACGTTCGTGGCGGCCGCTTGGGTTACCGAAGAAGTCTTCCTTCTGGCAATCCTCGATGATGTGGCCTTTGTCCATGAAGATGACGCGGTTGGCCACTTTGCGGGCGAAGCCCATTTCGTGGGTCACGCACATCATGGTCATGCCTTCGTGGGCCAGTTCCACCATCACATCCAGCACTTCGTTGACCATCTCTGGGTCCAGTGCGGAGGTCGGTTCGTCGAACAGCATGACGATCGGGTCCATCGACAGCGCACGGGCGATGGCTACGCGCTGCTGCTGGCCACCAGACAACTGCCCCGGGTGCTTCTTGGCGTGGGCGCTGAGGCCAACGCGCTCGAGCAGCGCCAGGCCCTTCTTGGTGGCCTCCGCCTCGCTGCGGCCCAGTACCTTGCGCTGGGCAATGGTGAGGTTTTCGGTGATGGTCAGGTGTGGGAACAGTTCGAAGTGCTGGAATACCATGCCCACCCGCGAGCGCAGTTTCGGCAAGTTGGTCTTGGAGTCGGCGATTGAAGTGCCATCCACCACGATGTCGCCCTTCTGGAACGGCTCCAGGGCGTTGACGCATTTGATCAGGGTGGACTTGCCCGAGCCGGACGGCCCGCAGACCACGACCACTTCACCTTTCTTGACGTCGGTGCTGCAGTCGGTCAGTACCTGGAAGTCCCCGTACCACTTGTTGACGTTCTTGATGGAAATCATACGGTGATCCTTTTTTGCAGGCGCTTGACCAGCCACGAAGCGGAGAAGCTGATGATGAAGTACACGACCCCGGCGAAGATCAGGAACTCATGGGAGCGCCCGATGATGTCGCCGTTGGAGCGTGCCGAGTTGAGGAAGTCCACCAGGCCCACCGTGTAGACCAGCGAGGTGTCCTGGAACAGGATGATGCTTTGTTGCAGCAGCAGCGGGGTCATCTTGCGAAACGCCTGGGGCAGGATGATCAGCCGCATGGTCTGGCTGTAGGTCATGCCCAGCGCCTGCGCGGCGCCCATCTGGCCCTTGGAGATCGACTGCACGCCAGCCCGGACGATCTCACAGAAGTAAGCGGCCTCGAACATCATGAAGGCGACCACGCAGGAGGTGAATGCACCGATCGGGGTGTCTTCGCCGGTGATCCAGCGCAGCACGAACGGTACCGCCAGGTAGAACCAGGTGATCACCAGCAGCAGCGGGATGGAGCGGAAGTAGTTGACGTAGGCCCCGGCCACGTTGGCCAGCAGCTTGTTGGACGACAGGCGCATCAGGGCCAGCAGGGTGCCCAGCACGATACCGCCTACAACGCCCATGACCATCAGTTCGAGAGTCATGGCCATGCCGTCCCACAGGGCAGGCAGGGCAGGGATGATGCCGCTGAAATCCATGTCCATTTATTTACCCCCCACGGAGATCAGGCCAGGCACGGCGACTTTTTTCTCGACCAGACGCATCAGCAGCATCAGGCCCATGTTCAAGGTGAAGTAGATCAGGGTGGCCAGGGTGAACGCTTCGAACAGGTTGGCCGAGAATTCGGCGGTTTGCTTGGTCTGCGCCAGCAGCTCCATCAGGCCGATCAGCGAGGCCACGGAAGAGTTCTTGAACACGTTCAGGAATTCCGAGGTGAGCGGCGGGATGATGATGCGGAAGGCCTGGGGCAGCAACACATTGGTGTAGATCTGCGACAGGCTGAAACCCATGGCCCGGGCTGCGGATTCCTGGCCCCGTGGCAACGCCTGAATGCCCGTGCGAACCTGCTCGCACACCCGTGCGGCGGTGAACAGGCCCAGGCACACGATCACGCTGATGAGCGCGGAGGTGGTCGGGTTAAGATCCTGCTTGAACCATTCCTGCAAGCCCTCGGGCAGCAGGTCGGGTACCAGGAAGTACCAGATGAACAGCTGCACCAGCAAAGGCACATTGCGGAACAGCTCGACATAGGCGGTGGCAATGCCGGACACCAGGCGGTTCGGCACGGTACGCATGACACCCAACACCGACCCCAGCAGCAAGGCGATGATCCAGGCAGAAATGGCGATGGCGATGGTCCACCCCAGGCCGGTGATGTACCAGTCCAGGTAGGTTTCGCTGCCCACGCCGGTGGACTTGAAGAATACGCCCCAGTCCCAGTTGTAATTCATCGGGATTTCCCCTCAGACGGTTGTTTCACGGGCACCTTCCAGCATCCGAGAGCGCAGGGCCCTCGGATGAAAGGTTAGACACTAACGGGGGGCCTGCAGGTTTAATTGGCGCTGTGCAGCGCTGCAGGCCCCAGGCTGGGGGTCAGGACTGTTTGTCGTCGGCCGCTTTGTCAGTAGGCTCGGCGATCAGTTTTTTCAGCTCATCGCTCATCGGGAACTGCAGGTTCAGGCCCTTCGGCGGGATCGGCTGTTGGAACCACTTGTCGTAGCTCTTGTTGACTTCGCCCGACTTGAAGTAACCCACGATGGCGTCATCGACTGCTTTCTTGAAGGCCGCGTCATCCTTGCGCACCATGCAGCCGTAGATTTCGTACGACTGCGGGGTACCGGTGATCACCCAGTCTTTGGGGTTGCGGGCCTTTGCCATTTCACCGGCAAGCAGGGCGTCGTCCATCATGAAGGCCACCGCACGGCCGCTTTCGAGCATGTTGAAGGCTTCACCGTGGTCCTTGGCGGAAATCACGTTCATCTTCATCTGCTTGTCGGCGTTCATGGCCTTGAGCAGGCGCTCGGACGTGGTGCCAGCGGTGGTCACCACGTTCTTGCCCGCCAGGTCAGGGAAGTCTTTGTACGCAGGTTGACCGTCTTTCACCTTGGTCAGCAGGCGCGTGCCCACTTCGAAGATGCCCACGGTAAAGCCGACTTGCTGCTGGCGTTCGACGTTGTTGGTGGTGGAGCCGCATTCCAGGTCGACGGTGCCGTTCTGCACCAGCGGGATGCGGGTCTGGGAGGTGACCAGGTTGTACTTGACCTTGATGTCCGTACCCAGTTGCTTTTTCAGGGCATCGACAACGGCCAGCTGGATGTCATGGGAATAGCCCACCGGCTCGGGCTTGCCAGCCAGGTAGGAAAACGGGATGGAGGAGTCGCGATGGCCCAGGGTGATGGTGCCCGAATCCTTGATCTTCTTCAGGGTGCCGGTCAGCTCCTCAGCCATGGCTGGCGAAGCGATCACAGCGGCCGCGATGGCGGCGCCCAGCAATTGACGAACGATACGCATCAAATTTTCCTCGACGTGTTTGTTTTTTTTATGGAGCCGTTGGCGGACTCTTTCGTTCAACGAATACAGCAGCTGCGCGTGCATCCGGTGAATAGAACAGAGCATGAGTCGTGCCAAGCCCCCCAACCGATGGTAGCCCCGCGAAAACGCTGGGCGTAACCCCCACAGGCAGGTTTTCTGCTGATAAAGGTTGATCGGTAATTCGAATGGTTACCCCGTTTTGCGTTCGGTAACCCGAACGAGTGCCTGTGAGTGATGCGTGTTCACCACCTAGCCATAAGTAACACCTGGTGGTGACAACTGCATGGTGTGCTCGGCGTTTTTCTGCGAGGAGCTTACGCCGTGGCCGATACCCTGATCCCTTCCGACTCTGTCGATGCCCTGGTGGCGCGCCAGTTGCCCTCCTGGCTGCGCGGTGTCGATATCGACCTGCTACTGACCTTTCAACGTGCACTGCGCTACCAGCAGGCTGCAGCGGGTAGCGTGCGCAAACGGCTCGACGGCCTGCCTGGGCTGGACGCCTTTGCCCGGCCGCTGCTGGAGGCGGCCCTGAGCGCACAGGGGTTGCCCGGGATCGATGTGCTGGCTGCCCGCGTGGTCATCGAGCAGAAAGTGGCGTTGCCCAGTGCTGCTCCACGCCTGCATGAGCCCCTGCAGACGTTGCGCAGTAGCCAGTCACTGCTGGCGGCTGCGCTGCACAACTTTCACGAAAGTGAAACCTTTGCCGCGTTGCACCGCCGTGCGCACCTGCTCGATGCCCAGGGCCAGGTACTGGCGCTGCCCTTCGAGACGTTCGCGCGCCTGTGCCGGCAACTTGACCTGGGTGGCCAGTATCAGCAACTGCTGCGGGCGCGGTTGTTCCCTAAAAGCCGGCCCCCCGCCCCTGTAGACTTCGCTCAGGTGGCGGTCCGCCGGTCATTCGAAGAGCATCAGCGGGCCGGCTTGGAGGTAGCCGTGCGAATGGCCAGGATCAGGGGCCAGCTGGATGAAGCGCCGTACCTGCGCCTGCTACCGCTGATCGCCCGGCAACCCGTCACTGCTGCGGGGCCAGGGACTGTGATGCCGCGCCAGTTGTACCTGCTGGGCAAGTGCGTGGAAGGGGGGCTTGTACTGGAGCTGCGCGAAACGGCCGAAGGCCCTCTGCAGAACCTGGTCTGCTGGCTGCCGGCAGACCCGGTGCGGGCGATAACCCAGCACACCTGCTGGGACGCGTTGTTCGATGATATGGGCGTGCGCCTGCGCAAGCCAGGGTATGCCCGCTATTTCGCGCGCTTCATTACCGAGCGGGACCGACCTGCATTCACCACCCAGTTGGAGCGCTTGATCAAGACGGGCAACAGCCACCAGCCGCTTGAGCTCGACGGGCGGCACTTTGCAATCGAGGAGCCCGTCTTCGCCTACCTGCGGGGGCGGCTGATGCAGAAAATGCTGGACGATGCCCGTGTGCTGGCTGTGCCTACCGTGGATCAGACCATTCTGGAGCGGCATCAGCGCCTCGAAGCCCTCAAAGGCGCAGGGCTTGAGCTCGTCAACCTGGCAGCGCTGTTCATCCCCGGGCTGGGCGAAGCGATGCTGGTTGCGGCGGCTGCGGACATCGCCGGTGAGGTATATGGCGGCTATGAGGCCTGGCGGCTTGGTGATCGGCAAGGGGCGCTGGACCACGTGTTCAATGTGGCGCAGACCTTTGCCATCGGCGCGTTGCAGGGGGTGGGCCAGGCTGGGGCGGGTTACGCCCTCGAGCGCTTCGGTTTCGTTGATGCCTTGACCCCGGTGTACGAAGGCCAGTGCCGTTTTCGCTTGCGACAGCTGCCCGAGCCGCCCCATTACCTGGATGATGCAGGCGTCCTGGTTCGCAGGTTCGCAGGCGCACTGGCCGACACCTCCGACGATGCCGCCAATGCGTTGCTGCACATCACCGGCCTGACGTGCGAGGGGTTGAGGGGCCTGCACCTGCAGGGCGAGCCGGCACCCGCCCGGTTGGTTGATGCCCATGCACGCAACCAGCTTCACTCCCTTGAACCCCTGCTACGGCCCGCCGCCGTTGAGCGTGCCCTGATGGCGCAGACGCAGGCGCCCAGCCCTGCGGCTGCACAGTTGATGCACACGTTCACCGGGCTGACGGTGCAGGTTGCCGAAGAGATCCTGCACCATGCCACGGGCGAGCAAGTTGCCACGCTGGGCAGCGGCAAGGTGCCGCTCGCCTTGGCCGAGCGGGCCCGCTGGGCGGTGCGGGAAAGCCGGCTGGACCGCGCGCTCATGGGGCTCCAACACGCTACGGCCGTCAATGAGGACACCCTGCGCCTGGCGCTGGCGCTGCTGGATCAGATCGCCCCGTGGATGGAAAGCGTGCGGGTGGAAGTGCGCCAAGGCGAGCCCCAAGGGCGTGTGCTGGCATGCAGAGGGGCGCCGGGTAGCCTGCCCACGTGGGTGATCGTACGGACCAGCGACGGCTTCCATCTTGAAGGGGGAGGTCCCCAGGCCACGGACCAGACCTTGTTGGACTGCCTGCTGATGACGCTGGACGGCCCTCAGAAAAACGCCTTTGGTGGCGCCCAGGCAACTGCGGGCGACCTGGGGGATGGTTTGCTGCGCCAGGCCTCGGTAGACCGGGCCGCGGCAGCGCAGGCGATGGGACTGGCTGCCTTTGGGGGACGCTTCAGCCCACCCAGGCGGCTGCAAGACGGGCGTGTGGGTTACCCGTTGAGCGGCAGGGGGGAGAGCAGCCGACAAGCCCTGCGTTACGGTATCCGTGCCATTTACCCAATGCTCACCGATGCTCAGCTGGATGCCTATATCCAGCGGCTTATCGATCAGGGGGTTGGCTTGTGGGACCACCTGGGTGAGTTGGAAGTGCGTCTTCACGGCTTGCGACAGGCCCTGGTAGCGTGGGAACGTCAGCGCATCAGCTTTCTCGATGGGCGCCGCCGCCGTCGGGTTGCCACACAGATTCGACGGGCCTGGCGACGCAAGACCGGGGAGGGCGAGCGCGGGGACTACGTGCTGCATGTGGTGGACGAACGTGTAGGCAGCCTGCCAAGTTTGCCCGCAGATATCGACTTTCAGCACGTTCGCCGCCTGACGCTACGCAACCTTGGGCTGGAGCAGATTCGCGCGGAGTTTCTGTTGCGCTTCCCCCAGTTGCACGAGCTCGACTTGCGCGAGAATCAGCTCACCCAGTTACCTGCGGGCCTCGAACTGCTCGGGCAGTTGCGCGTTCTGCGGTTGGGGCGCAATCGCATCGCACTAGGCCCCCGTGCCACTGAGACGCTGGGCAGGCTAGCCCAGCTGGAAGTCCTGGACCTCAGTAGCAACCCCTTGGGTTTGATGCCCGACTTGTCCGGTTTGCGGGGGCTGCGGGAAGTTTACTTGCGCGGTACAGGGCTGCAGGAGCTGGGCGACGGTGCACAGTTGCCGTGGCGCGGGCTGGCGGACTTCCGGGAAAACCAGATCCGTGAGGTCAGCGCGCAGCTACAGACGCTGGGTGGCCGGCTGCAGCAACTGTATTTGCATGACAACCCGCTGGATGAGGTCAGCCGACGGTTGCTCAATGAAGCCAGCGGCATGGGGGATGGTGCCGGTCGCGCGTCACCGGTGCACATGATCGCTGACAACGAACTGCGTGATCGCTGGATCGGTCAAGCCACGGCCGAGGTGAGCAGCCGGTATAGGCAGATCTGGGCAGATTTGATCGAAGAACGCGAATCTGCAGACCTGTTCAGGTTCCTCGCCGATTTTGCCGAGTCTGAAGATTTCAACGAACGCGCCCATTACTACCGCGCCAGGATCTGGCGCATCCTCGAGTTGTGCAGCGAAAACACCGATGTGCGTGAGGCCGTGTTCCTGCAGGTGCAGGGCCCACAAACCTGCGATGATCGCTTGCTGTTACTGCTGAGCCAGCTCGAGCTGAGATTGCACATTGCCCTGCACACGGCGGGTATCGGCGAAGCGCAGACTGAATCTGCGCTGGTGCGCTTGGGGCGCTCACTGTACAGGCTGGATGAAGTTGACCGTATCGCTGCGGTTCATATCCGGCAGATGCGCCGAGACCCCTACGCCTTGGTGGATGATATCGAAGTCTACCTCGCCTATCGGGTAAACCTGGCCCAGCGCCTTGGCCTTCCCGTGCAACCGGCCTACATGAATTTTCCCGAGTTCAGTGGCGTCAGCAGCCGGCAAATCAGGCTGGCCGGTGACACGGTTCTGGCGGAGGAAAGCCGCTCAGCGCTCAGTGCTGCGCTGGCGCAGCGAGAATTCTGGCAGGCGTTCGTCCGCACCCGTTATCGAGAGCGTTTCGAGGCGCTGGCAGCGCCCTTTCACGAGAGGCTGGAGGCCTGTGAGCAACAAACGGCGCAAACGGGCGAACAGGCGTATCTGGACCAGGCCGCGACCTTGATGGCTGAACTCAATGCCCAGGAGCAGGCGCTGTACCTTGCCCTGGCCACCCAGGCGAACGAGCGGGGGTAAAGCAAGGGCGGCCGCGACCGGGCCGCCCGAGGGGTCAGGCTGCGTTGCTGTGCAGCTTGACCTGCTGCAGGTAGTCCGCCAGGGCATGCTGTTCAGCCTGAGTGGTGAACAGGCCAAGCTTGGTACGGCGCCAGAGGATGTCGTCGGCGCTGATGGCCCACTCGTTTTCCCGCAGGTAATCCACCTCACGGGTAAACAACCCTGCACCAATCGGCTGGCCCAGGTCCTGCGGGCCCTCGGCGCCCTCCAGCAGCAACCAGGCACGGCTGCCATAGGTCAGCGCCCAACGTTTGGCAATGGCCGGAGCCAGCCAGCCATGTCGGGCCAGCAGTGCTTGCTCCAGTGCGTGCGGGGTGGTCATGCTTTCGCCGCCTGGCAAGGTAGCACTGGCGGTCCAGCTGCCGCGCATGGCACTGAAGAAAGGCTTGAGTTCGGCCATGGCCGATTCGGCCAGCTTGCGGTAGGTGGTGAGCTTGCCGCCGAACACGGACAACAACGGGGCTTCGCCGGCGGTGCCCGACAGGGCCAAGGTGTAGTCCCGGGTCACGGCCGACGGGTTATCCGACTCGTCGTTGCATAGTGGCCTTACCCCAGCATAGGTGCTGTAGATGTCGCTACGGCTGAGCTGATGGTTGAAGTGGGCATTGACGACGTTCAGCAGGTAGTCGGTTTCCTGCTCGGTAATGGCGACCTTTGAAGGGTCGCCGCTGTATTCCCGGTCGGTGGTGCCAATCAGCGTGAAACGGTCCAGGTAGGGGATGCAGAACACGATGCGCTTGTCTTCGTTCTGCAGAATGTAGGCTTGCTCACCTTCGTACAGGCGGGGCACGATCAGGTGGCTGCCCTGGATCAGGCGAATGCCGTAGGGGGCATCCAGCTTGAGGTCGTTCTTGATGAACTTCGCGACCCACGGCCCTGCGGCATTCACCAGCGCCCGCGCACGCACCTTGTGCACGCTGCCGTCGGCATGCTGAACATCCACTTCCCACACACCCTCTACACGCTTGGCACCCAGGCACAGGGTGCGGGTATGGATGTGTGCACCCTGCTCCCGCGCGGCCATGGCATTGAGTACCACCAGGCGGGCGTCGTCGACCCAGCAGTCGGCATATTCAAAGCCCCGCGTGATGGCTGGCTTCAACGGATAGCCAGGGCCAAAGCGCAGGCTGCGCGAAGCACCCAGGCGTTTGCGTTTACCCAGGTGGTCATACAGAAACAACCCGGCGCGGATCATCCAGGCGGGGCGCAGGTGCGGGCGGTGCGGCAGTACGAAGCGCATCGGCTTGACGATGTGGGGCGCCTTGGCCAGCAACACTTCGCGCTCGGCCAAGGCCTCGCGCACCAGGCGGAACTCGTAGTGTTCCAGGTAGCGCAAGCCACCATGAATGAGCTTGCTGCTGGCCGAAGAGGTGTGCTGGGCAAGGTCGTCCTTTTCGCAAAGGAACACCTTGAGGCCACGCCCGGCAGCGTCGGCGGCAATGCCGACACCATTGATGCCGCCGCCGATCACAACCAGGTCATAGCAGTCGGGCAGCGAGGGGCGGGTCGAATCGGGCTGGGACACGGGCAAGGCCTCCTGAAGCAGTTTGCATCGAATATGAACATTAATGTTCGTTTCCGAAAATACTAGCGTAACCGAAGCGCACCCGCCAGTGAGTCTTTATAGAAAAAACTGATCGGATTACAAGAATATGAACATTTACGAACATGCACTGCCACGTGGCGCCGGGGAGGGTTGGCGCCACATTGGCGTGATCGCAGCACAACGGTCGGTGCTACACCACTTCGAGGCGTATCTTGTTCTGACTGAGTAGCTGGGTGAGGGCTGGGGTGGGTGGCTGGTCGGTGACCAGGCAATCCACCAGCCCGATCGAGCCCAGGCGCACCATGGCATTGCGCCCGAACTTGCTGGAATCGGCGGCCAGCACTACCTGGCGTGCGTTGGCGATGATCGCCTGGGAGACCCGCACCTCCTGGTAATCGAAGTCCAGCAGGCTGCCGTCTTCATCAATGCCGCTGATGCCCACCAGCGCAAAATCGACCTTGAACTGGTTGATGAAATCGACGCTGGCCTGGCCGACCACGCCACCGTCGCGGCGTACCGTGCCACCGGCCACCAGCACTTCGAAATCGTCCTTCGCAGCCAGAATGGATGCCACGTGCAGGTTATTGGTGATGATCTTCAGGTGGTTGTGATTGAGCAGGGCGCGTGCAATCGATTCGGTGGTTGTACCGATATTGATGAACAGTGAGGCATGGTCGGGAATCTGCCGGGCCACTGCGTCGGCGATGCGCTGCTTTTCGTCACGCATCTGGTCGGCACGCATGGCGTAGGCGGTGTTTTCGATACTGGAATCGTAGGCCGCTCCGCCGTGGTAGCGCCGTAACAGGTCGAGTTCGGCAAGCTGGTTGATGTCGCGGCGAATGGTCTGGGGGGTGACGACGAACAACTGCGCCATTTCTTCGATACTGACGTAACCGCGCTCGCGCACCAGTTCGAGGATTTGTTGTTGGCGGGGGGGCAGATTCATGGGCGGTCCTTTGGGGCTGCCTGACAAATGCTGCAATGATGCCGTAGGAAAGGGACGACAGCCAGCGGACTATCGGCAAGAGGATTCATCGAGGGTGTAGAGGGGGGGGGCCCCCGCCCCCCCCCCCGGGGGGGGGCGGGGGGGCAACGCCAGTCCCCCGGGCAGAATGGCCTGGGCCTGGTGATCGCCAAGAGTC
>NZ_JACVVG010000047.1:0-33413 GCF_016647875.1 Pseudomonas sp. S36
ACCCAACCCCCTCGAACCTGCAACCGCCACCCCACCCAACCCAGCGTCACCGCCCGCAACGCCATGAAGCCAAGAAAGGCCAGCCACAACCCGTGGTTGCCAAACCCGCTCATCACCACGCCGAAGGGCAGTGCCACCAACACCGACAGCAGCATTGCATTGCGCATCTCCCGTGCCCGGGTCGCGCCGATGAACAGCCCGTCCAGCAGGTAGCTCCACACCGCGATCAACGGCAGCACCGCGAGGTAGGGCAGGTACGGGTACGCCGCCATGCGCACGCTTTCGATGTTGGTCTGCAGGTCGATGAACAGGTGCCCACCCAGCAGGAACAAACCGGCAAAACCCAGGCTGACGAACAGTGACCAGCCACCGGCTATCACCAGGGAACGCCGCAAGGTGTCCCGGTCCCGTGCACCAATGGCATGGCCGCACAAGGCTTCGACTGCATGGGCCAGCCCGTCCAGGGCGTAGGCTGTGAGCAGCAGGCCGTTGAGCAGCAGCGCATTGGCCGCCACGGTCGCTTCACCCAGACGAGCGCCTTGCACCGTGATCAGCAGAAACACCACTTGCAGCGCCAGGCTGCGCAAAAAGATGTCGCGGTTCACTGCCAGCAAAGGCCGCCAGGCCTGCCAGCGGGTGAGTGCCCGCCACGCCACTTGCCCTGGGTGGGCTCGCAAGGCTGGGCGGGTGAGTGCCAGGCCGAGCAGGGCAGCGCTCCACTCGGCAATCACCGACGCCCGCGCCGACCCCAGCACCCCCCAGTCCAGGCCCAGCACGAACCATAAATTCAGCGCGATATTCAGCAGGTTGGTGGTCAGCAGGATCGCCAGCGGCGCCCTTGCATTCTGGGTGCCCAGGAACCAGCCAACCAACGCGTAGCTGGCCAGCGCCGCCGGCAAACCCAGCAGCCGGGTGTGAAAGAATGCCTCGGTGGATTGCTGCAGCGCGGCGCTGGGCTGCATCGCATGCAGGGCCAGCTGGCTGAAGGGCAGGGCCACCAGGGCGATCAGCACGGCCAGGGCGAGGGCCAGCAATAGCCCCTGCACCAGCACCTGGCGCAAGGCCGCGCCGTCGCCCCGCCCGGCTGCCTGGGCAGCGAAACCGGTAGACCCCATGCGTAGAAACCCCAGCAGGCCCACCATGAAGGTGAAAAGCGTGCCGCCCACGGCCACGGCCCCCAGCTGATGGGCGTGGGGCAGGTGGCCGATCACCGTGCTGTCCACCAGGGTAACCAGCGGCACGGAAATATTGGACAGGATCATCGGCGCGGCCAGCGCCCACACCTTCAGGTGGGTGGGGCGGTGCCGCCAGTCGGTAAGCATCGAGGTCATCGGGGGCCTGGAAAGTCGGGGTTGCAGTACAGCCGTATGGCAATGCAGCAACAGAGTGTACCGACCACGCAACCAATATGCCCGAGCGGGGTCTCACTTGCCGCGTCGCGCTGGGTGCCATGCCTGCGCGTGCGCTATAGTTGCAGCCCTCACCTACATACTGTCCAAGAGTTTGTACTCCATGTTCAACAAAGGATTGTTGCTGGCCTGTGCGCTGGCCCTGCTTAGCGCCTGTGACTCTTCCACGCCGGACAAGCCGGCACCTGCCCAGAAGCCGACGGCCGCCGCAAGCCAACCCGTCAAGCGCGAAGATCCGGCGCTGCTCGCCGAGCGTTACAAGGGCCGCGAGCTGACCGTGCTGGACGCCTCCGAAGTGCAACTCGATGGCGCAGCCACGCTGTCGCTGAGCTTCTCGGCGCCGCTGGACGCCAAACAGGACTTCGCCAGCAAGGTGCACCTGGTCGATACCGTGAAGGGCAAGGTCGATGGCGCCTGGGAGCTGTCCGAAAACCAGATGGAGCTGCGTCTGCGCCACCTGGAGCCCAAGCGCAAACTGGTGCTGACCGTGGACAAGGGCTTGCTGGCAGTCAACGGTGAGCAGTTGCAGGACGAGTCCATCACCCGCCTCGAAACCCGTGACATGCAGCCGACCATCGGCTTTGCCAGCCGGGGTTCGCTGCTGCCGACACGCCTTGCCGAAGGCCTGCCGGTCATTGCCTTGAACGTGGACAAGGTGGATGTGGAGTTCTTCCGGGTCAAACCGGACATGCTCTCGTCGTTCCTCGCCAACTGGGGGCGTAGCAGCAGCCTGGAGTACTACCAGTCCAAAGACACCCTGAGCATGGCCGAACTGGTGTACAGCGGCCGCTTCGACCTCAACCCTGCGCGCAATACCCGCGAAACCGTGCTGCTGCCGATTGCTGGCATCAAGCCCTTGCAAGCGCCTGGCGTGTACCTGGCGGTGATGCGCGCATCGGGTACCTATGACTACTCGCAGCCGGTCACGATGTTTACCTTGAGCGACATCGGCGTGTCTGCCCATCGTTACCGTGACCGTATCGACGTGTTCGCCCAGGCCCTGGAGGGTGGCAAGGCACTGAACGGCGTCAACCTCGAAATCCATGACGAAAAAGGCAAGCTGCTGGCGCAGGCCAGCACGGACGGCAAGGGCCATGCCCAACTGCCGATCACGACCAAGGCCGATACCCTGATCGCAACCCAGGGTGTGCACACCACGCTCCTGCGCCTCAATACTGCAGCCCTGGACCTGGCCGAATTTGACATCACCGGCCCCCAGGCCAACCCGCTGCAGTTCTTCATTTTCGGCCCGCGCGACCTGTACCGGCCTGGTGAGACGGTGCTGCTCAACGGCTTGCTGCGCGACCAGGACGGCAAGCCGGTGAAATCCCAGCCAGTGAATGTGGAAGTGCGGCGCCCGGATGAGCAGGTCAGCCGCAAGTTTGTCTGGGAGGCCGACAACAATGGCCTGTACCAATACCAGTTGCAGTTGGCGACCGAGGCCCCAACCGGCCGCTGGCAGCTGCTGCTCGACCTGGGTGGCGGGCGCAAGCAGGTGTATGAATTCCTGGTCGAGGATTTCCTGCCCGAGCGGCTGGCGCTGGAGCTCAAAGGCAGTAGCAAGCCCCTTGCACCCGATGAAGATGCGCGCATCCAGGTGACCGGCCGCTACCTGTACGGCGCACCGGCGGCAGGCAACCGCCTAAGCGGTCAGGCCTATGTTCGCCCGCTGCGTGAGGCGGTGCCTGCGCTGCCCGGCTACCAGTTTGGCTTGGTCACCGAGGCCGAGCTGACCCAGGACCTGGAACTGGACGAAGTCACCCTCGACCAGGCGGGCAAGGCCGTACTCGACATCCCCAGCCGCTGGGGCGAAGCGCGTTCGCCGCTGCAACTGACCGTGCAGGCCAGCTTGCAGGAGTCCGGTGGCAGGCCGATCACTCGGCGCCTGGAGCAACCTGTGTGGCCCGCCGAGCGCCTGCCCGGGCTGCGTGGGCTGTTTGATGGTGAAGAAACCAACAGCGATGGCCCTGTCGAGTTCGAATTCGTGGTAGCCGACCGCGAGGGAAACAAGCTTGCGGCCAACGACCTGAAAGTGCGGCTGATTCGCGAGCGACGCGATTATTACTGGAACTACTCCCAGAGTGATGGCTGGAGCTACGCCTACAACGAAAAATTCCTCACCCAGAGCGAGGAAACCCTCAGCGTCAAGGCGGGCTCCACCGCCAAGATGAACTTCCAGGTGGAGTGGGGGCCCTACCGCGTGGAGGTGGAAGACCCACAGACCGGTATGGTGTCAAGCGAACGCTTCTGGGCCGGTTACCGCGCCCAGGATAACGCCGAAGGTGGCGCCGTACGGCCAGATCAGGTCAAGCTGGCGCTGGACAAGCCGTCCTATGCCGACGGCGCGACCGCCAAGGTCACTGTCACCCCGCCTGCCGCAGGCAGTGGCTACCTGATGATCGAATCCAGCGATGGCCCGTTGTGGTGGCAGGAAATCGATGTACCTGCCGAGGGCAAAACCTTCGAGGTGCCGCTGGACAAGGCCTGGGCGCGCCACGACCTGTACCTGAGCACCTTGGTGATTCGCCCGGGTGAGCGCAAGGCCAATGCCACGCCCAAGCGTGCGGTGGGTGTGCTGCACCTGCCGCTGGACCGCGCCGAGCGCAAGCTGGCGGTGAGCTTGCAGGCACCGGAGAAAATGCGCCCCAAACAGCCGCTTACCGTGAAGATCAAGGCCGCCAGAAGCAATGGCAGCGTGCCCAAGCAGGTGCATGTGCTGCTGTCGGCGGTGGATGTGGGCATTCTCAACATCACCGACTTCAAAACCCCAGATCCCTTCGCCAGCCTGTTCGGGCGCAAGGCCTATGGCGCCGACCAGCTGGACATCTACGGCCAACTGATCGAAGCCGGGCAAGGTCGCCTGGCCAGCCTGGCATTTGGTGGCGATGCGGCCATGGCCAAAGGTGGCAAACGCCCCAATACCACGGTGACCATCGTCGCCCAGCAGAGCCTGCCGGTGACCCTGGGCGAAAACGGCGAAGGCCAGGCCAGTGTCGATATCCCCGACTTCAATGGTGAACTGCGCGTGATGGCCCAGGCCTGGGCCGAGGAAGACTTCGGCATGGCTGAAGCCAAGACCGTGGTCGCTGCGCCGCTCATTGCTGAACTGTCCGCCCCGCGCTTCCTGGCGGGTGGTGACCGTACCCGCCTGGCGCTGGACCTGGCCAACCTGTCGGGCCGTGCCCAACAGCTGAACGTGGAGATCACCACCGAAGGGCAAGTCAGCCTCACGGCCAGTGCCGTGCAGGCTGTAACCCTGGCTGAAGGCCAGCGCTCCACGCTGATGATCCCTGTGCAAGCTCAAGGCGGGTTGGGGCAGGGCAAGGTCCACGTGCGTGTCACAGGCCTGCAATTGCCGGATGAGCCAGCGGCTGCGTTCGAACGTGAATGGACGCTGGGCGTGCGGCCTGCCTATCCGGCCATGCTCAAGCATTACCGCGTGGCACTGAAAGACCAGCCCTGGACCCTGCCCGAAGCAGACCTGGCGTCCTATGAGCCGGCGGGCCTCGAAGCCACCCTGGCGCTGTCGAGCCGGCCGCCGCTGAACCTGGGCGAGCAGATTCGTGCGCTGGAAGCCTACCCCTATGGTTGCCTGGAGCAGACCACCAGCGGCCTCTACCCATCGCTGTACGCCGATGCCGACAGCCTCAAGCGCCTGGGCATCAAGGGCGAACCGGCAGACGTGCTCAAGCGCAAGATCGAGATGGGCATCGAACACCTGCTGGGCATGCAGCGTTACAACGGCAGCTTCGGCCTGTGGAGTTCGGACAGCGAGGAGGAGTACTGGCTGACCGCCTACGTGAGCGACTTCCTGCTGCGGGCCCGTGACCAGGGTTACGGGGTGCCGGCCGAAGCCTTGAAGAAGGCCAACGAACGCCTGCTGCGCTACTTGCAGGAGCGCAACCTGATCGAAGTGGACTACAGCGACAACGCCGATCACACCCGCTTTGCGGTTCAGGCCTATGCCGCTCTGGTATTGGCGCGCAGCCAGCAGGCACCGCTGGGTGCGCTGCGTGGCCTGTTCGAACGCCGGGCCGATGCCCGTTCTGGCCTGCCGCTGGTGCAACTGGCCGTGGCCTTGGACAAAATGGGTGACAAGCCCCGTGCGCAGCAGGCGCTGCAGGCTGGCCTTGCAGTCAGCCGTGGCAAAGGCTGGATGGCCGATTACGGCAGCGCCCTGCGGGACCAGGCGCTGATTCTGGCACTGCTGCAGGAGAACAACCTTGCCAGCGGCCAGGTCGATCAACGCCTGTTTGCCCTGTCGGATGAGCTGGCTGCCAACCGCTGGCTCTCTACCCAGGAGCGTAATGCGCTGTTCCTGGCAGGCCGTGGCTTGCTCGGTAAACCTGAAAGCCCATGGAAAGCGCGGCTGGACAGCGCGGGTGAAATCCGCGAATTCGACAACGCCGATGCGGGCATGAAGCTGGAGGGCCCGTTACTGGCCTCCCCGCTGACCGTGCAGAACCAGGGCGGCGAGACGCTTTATCAGCAACTGACGGTTTCGGGTTACCCCCGTCAGGCCCCAGCGGCCAGCGGCAATGGTATGCAGGTCCGTCGTGAGTACCTGGGCATGAATGGCCAGCCGCTGGACCTGGGTAACCTGCGTAGCGGTGACCTGGTGCTGGTACACCTGGCGCTGAAGGCCGAGGACCGTGTGCCTGATGCGCTGGTAGTCGACCTGCTGCCAGCCGGCCTGGAGCTGGAGAACCAGAACCTGGCGCAAAGCGCTGCCAGCCTGGACAACGCCAGCAGCGCGGTGAAAGAGTGGCGTGAGTCGATGCAGAACGCGAATGTGGTGCACCAGGAATACCGCGACGACCGTTACGTCGCGGCCGTCAAGCTCGACGGCTACGGCACCACCCACCTGCTGTACCTGGCGCGTGCAGTCACCCCGGGCACCTACCGGGTGCCGCCGCCGCAGGTAGAGTCGATGTACCGCCCGAACCTGCAGGCTGTGGGTGACGGGCAAGGGGAAATGACAGTCAAGCCGCGTTAGGCAGCGGTAGCGCCAGGCAGCGGGGCGATGTGCCCACCTGCCTGGCGCCCACCACAGGCACCCCGGCGCTTAGTGTATGACCCAGCTCATCACCCACAACCCCAGCACCAGCCAGATGATCCCGAGGATGATCGAGGCTCGCATGAACGCGCGGATTGCCGAGTACAGCAGCATCAGGCCGACGATCAGCGCCAGGATGCTGACCAGCGAGGTGTCCATGCCCAGGGTGCGTGCCAGGCCGTCGACGAAGTTGCCACCGGCATTGGCCAGCAGGTTGAACAGGCCGCTCAACGCGTCGACGATGATGCGGATCAGCGACCCCAGCGCCTGGCCCAGCCACTCGAAAAAACCTTCTACATGCATAGTTGCTTCCTGATGATCGACTCGGCGATTGTGCCGTCCCCAACCCTTTGGCCATTATCTGGCCAGGTCGGTTCCCGATGCCAAGCTTAGCGTGGCCGCGCACCCGTGCGGGCAAGCTGCTGCGCGCTGCGCTACTCGGCAGCCTGATTGTGGTTGGCCTGCTGTGGCTGGCTGATCGCCTATGGCCGCTGCCGATGCCCCAGGACGACCTGGCGCGCGTGGTGCTTGCCGAAGACGGTACGCCCCTGTGGCGCTTTGCCGATGCCGACGGTGTCTGGCGTTACCCGGTCAGCCCCGAGCAGGTGTCGCCGCTTTATCTCGAGGCGCTGCTCACCTACGAGGACCGCTGGTTCTATCGCCATCCGGGGGTGAACCCGCTGGCGCTGGCCAGGGCGGCCTGGCTGAACCTCAGCGGCGGTCGGGTGGTGTCGGGGGGCAGTACCCTGTCGATGCAGGTGGCACGGCTGCTCGACCCGCATGACCGTACCCTGGCAGGCAAACTGCGCCAGCTGTGGCGCACGCTACAGCTGGAGTGGCACTTGCCCAAGCGCGAGATCCTGCAGATATACCTGGACCGCGCGCCGTTCGGCGGCACGTTGCAGGGCGTTGCCGCCGCCAGCTGGGCCTACCTGGGCAAGTCGCCCTTGCACCTGACGCCCGCCGAAGCCGCGCTGCTGGCCGTGCTGCCCCAGGCCCCCAGCCGGCTGCGCCCGGACCGCCACCCAGAACGCGCACAGCGTGCCCGTGACAAGGTGCTGCAACGCCTGGCGCAATACCAGGTATGGCCTGCGCAGCGCATTCGCGAGGCGGCCGAGGAACCGCTGTTGTTGGCGCCACGCCAGGAACCGGCGTTGGCCCCACTGCTGGCACGGCGCCTGAATACGGCCGGTAGCCCGCCCTTGATACGCACCACCCTGGATGCCGCCCTGCAAAGGCGCCTTGAGGACCTGCTGCTGGGCTGGCGCGCCCGCCTGCCCGAACGTACCTCAGCGGCCATCCTGGTGGTCGAGGCGCAGAACATGGCCGTGCGTGCGTACCTGGGCTCGGTCGACCTGGCGGATGACAGGCGCTTCGGCCATGTCGACATGGTGCAGGCGTTGCGCTCGCCAGGCTCCACGCTCAAGCCTTTCCTGTATGGCATGGCGCTGGACGATGGCCTTATTCATTCCGAGTCGTTGCTGCAGGATGTGCCGCGCCGCTACGGCGATTATCGCCCCGGCAACTTTTCGTCCGGCTTCAGCGGCCCGGTGTCGGCCAGCTCGGCGCTGGCGCTGTCACTCAACCTGCCAGCCGTGCAGCTGCTGGAAGCCTACGGCCCCAAGCGCTTTGCCGCACAACTACGCATGGCAGGCTTGCCGCTGATATTGCCGCCGCTGGCCGAACCGAACCTTTCGTTGATTCTGGGCGGCGTCGGCAGCCGCCTGGAAGACCTGGTGGGGGGCTATGCGGCACTGGCCCGTGAGGGCAACACGGCCCAGATACGTTTGCAGCCTCAGGCTCGGTTGGTGGAGCATCGCCTGATGTCACCGGGTGCTGCCTGGATCATCCGCCGCATCCTCAGTGGCCAGGCCCGGCCAGACCGCGACCCTCATGCCGAGTTGGTGCAGCGCCCGCAGCTGGCCTGGAAGACCGGCACCAGCTACGGCTTTCGGGACGCCTGGTCGGTCGGGGTGGGGCCTCGCTACCTGATCGGTGTGTGGATCGGCCGGCCCGACGGTACGCCGGTGCCCGGGCAGTTCGGCCTGGCCTCTGCAGCGCCACTGATGCTGCAGGTACATGACCTGTTGACCAACCGTGACCGCCAGCGGGGGCTGAGCATGCCGATACAGCCTGTACCGACGAGTGTGGGGGTGGCTGCGATCTGCTGGCCACTCGGCCAGCCTCTGCAGCGGCACGCCCCGAACTGCCGGCGTCAGCGCTTTGCCTGGACGCTGGACGGCACCATCCCTCCGACCTTGCAGGCGGCGGATCAACCGCTGGGCCTGGGGTTGCACGAAAGCGTGTGGGTCAATGACCGTGGGTTGCGGGTAGACGGCAGTTGCCCGGGTGCCCGGCAGCGCGATATCGCGTTATGGCCGGCGCCGCTGGAACCCTGGCTACCGCGGGCAGAGCGCCGTGCCGCCCTGCTGCCTGCCATCGACCCTGGCTGCCCGCCACAGGTTGCGGCCAGCGCGCCACCGCTGTCCATCGTCGGGGTACGGCCGGGTGATAACCTGCGTCGTCCCGCCAACAGCGCTGAGCCATTGCAGCTTGATGTGTCAGCACTGGGCGGTGCCGGCCGGCGCTGGTGGTTCCTCAATGGCCAGCCGCTGGGTGAGACCCAGGGCCAGGACAGCCTGCCGTTACGCCTGCCGCAGGCAGGACGGGCCGAGCTGAGCGCACTGGACGAAAGCGGCGAAACAGCCCGCGTAACGTTCCAGGTCAGCCAGTGAGGTAGCCCGGCAGGTGTCGCCCATCAGTGGGCGGTGAAGCGCTGATGCACGGGCGCGGAGCCCGGGGTCAGCGCCAACGCCAGTTGGGTGCGGTTGTGCATGTGGGTCAGGCGCAACACCTGGGAGACATACAGCTTGACCGTGTTTTCGGTGATGCCCAGTTCGCAGGCAATCTGGTAGTTGGTCTTGCCCTTGCCCACCAGGCGGGCGACCTCAAGCTGGCGCGGCGAGAGCTTGTCGAACACCGCAGGCAACTCGCTCTCGGTATCCTCGGCATCCCCAGCGCGACGGTGTGCGCCCAGGCCTCGGGCTTTCTCCAGGTCCTGGTACAGCTCGTCGACAGAGTCAGCCAGCTCCTGCAGCCGCTGGTTCAACCCGCCGAGGTCGCTGAGATTGCGTTGGCGTTCCACCAGCACCTCTTCCTGCCGGCGCACGCCTTCGAGCAGTTCGTCCAGGTCCATGGGCTTCTGGTAGTAATCGGCAAAGCCTTCACGCAAGGCGCGAATCACGTCCTGTTTTTCCGCCCGCCCGGTCAGCATGATGGCCTCGAACATGCGCTGCCCCGGGTTGATCTGCTTGAGCGCCCGTACCAGCTCGATGCCGTCACGTTCAGGCATGTGCAGGTCGCAGATGACCAGGCCGATGGCAGGGTCGGCCACGTAGCGTTCGATCGCTTCGTTGGTGGAAAGGGCCGATGTGCACGCGTAGCCCTTGGCTTTGAGGAATTCGCACAACTGTTCAACGATGGCCGATTGATCATCGACCACCAACACCTTTACTTCACTCACTGGTCTGGACACGATCAACTCCCTGTTCGTATACGGCCCTGCTCCCGGGCTAGACGCTCTGGCAGTTTAAAAGTAGCCGTACCTCTGAAATATGTACAAGGCACGTACACATCTTCGGACCGCCGGGATGTTCATTGGATCCATACAGCTGTCAGGAGGAAGCCGGCCAGTACGTAAGGTACGAATGCCTGCTTGTCGCCCATGGCCTCGGTCAGGGCTTGCAGGCGCTTTTTCACCTTGGCATCGAGCAGTGCCCACAAGCGCCTGCGGGTCATCAGCCAGATCAGCAGGCTGATACCGGCCCCGATGAAGGTCCCCAATACATACTGGGGCCCTGTGGCGAGTGCCAGGGCGCCCATCAGCTTGACGTCGTCCGCACCGAAATGGCCGAGCATGTACACCGGCAGGGTAAGCAGCATCACAATCGCCAATGCCCAGCCCGCATCGCCGGGGTCTGCCCCCAACCAGGTGTGGCCGGTTGCGAATAGCCAGAATAGCGCGCAGACGGCCACGCCGAGGGTGAGTACATTTGAGATCTGACGCTGGCGCACGTCCTGTTCGGTGCACAGGGCAAGCCATAGGAGAAGCACAATGCTTTGCATCGACAGCCCACCTTCCCTTGAAGTTGAACACTACCTGTTCAGTCAGGTTTCACAGTCAAGATAGACCGGAACCCGGGAGCGGGCGGGGTGTTGGCAGGGAAAAGGCGTGGCCGGAATGGATTTTGTCGCAGGTGACACAGGGGCCGTCGGGCGGCCCCGCTTCAGCGCTGTTCAATCATTCGATTACCTGCGGCTACCCGGCGGGTAATTCCCCAGTACCTGCGCCACCGTTTTCTGAATGGCGCTGTTACGCTCATCCGGCCCAGGCGGGTAGTTGTTCATGATCTGCTCGGCGCTGCCGCGCCACACCAGTTTGCCATCGCGCCCGTCGAGCAGGTCCACCTGAATCGTCGCCACCTTGTAGTCGACGCTGCGGGTTTCGTTGTACATCGGCCCGCCCCAGTAACCGCCCCAATAGCCACCCCAGCCGCCGCCATAGTTGGTGGTGATTTGTTGTTGGCGCTGTTCGACGATCAGATAGGTACGCACTTTTACATCAGCCTGCTTGCCGGGTTGCACCGGGCGCAGGCCGCGCTGGTCGAGCTGATCGGTTACGGCCTGGCGAATGCGCTGTTCGGTCAGGTCGCTTTTGATGCGCGGGTCGTCCGGGCGGTACTGCAACGCAGGTTCTTGCCAGGCCCAGCTGCGGTAGGCGGCAAAATCGCGACTGGCGTCGTAATCCTGCTGCACGTTGTTGCTCGAGCAGGCAGCCAGCAACACGGCAAACGACAGTAGAAACAGACGGCGCAACATGGTGGTTCTCCGTTAAGCGTTAACTGGGAGGATAGCCGCTGAGTGCCTTGCTGACGGCCTGGCGCACAGCACTTTCACGATCACGGGGCGACCCCTGGTCGCTGCCGCTTTCGGCATTGCCGCTCCACACGGGCTGACCGCTGCGCCCGTCATACAGATCGACGCGTACCACCATCACTTCCACCTGGTAAGTGCGCACCACCGGTACGCTGGCATAGCCACCGTAACCGTTGCGGTACCCGCCGTAGCCGACACTACCGTAGGGG
Source organism: Pseudomonas sp. S36 (assembly GCF_016647875.1). NCBI lineage: Bacteria > Pseudomonadati > Pseudomonadota > Gammaproteobacteria > Pseudomonadales > Pseudomonadaceae > Pseudomonas > Pseudomonas sp. S36. The sequence goes on from NZ_JACVVG010000047.1 coordinate 11,610, forward strand.
TAAGGGTCGTAACTGTCGTAATCACGAACCTGGCGCAGGCGCTTTTCCAGATGGATGTTGGCGCTTACCAACAAGTCTGGCGAGCCGTTGCGTGCGGGGCGTAGCCCGTGCTGGTCGAGGGCGGCGCTGACGGCATCGGCCAATTGTGCCGGGTCGGCATTTGCCGAGCCGGTGGGCAACTGCCCATTGCGCCAGCCCCAGCTCTGGTAGTGCCCGTAATCCCGGGCAGGGGTGGGGTAGGCACTGGCATCGAAGGTGTTGGCCGCCTGCGCCGGCGCCGGGGGCAATGGCCGGCTACTGGCCACATAGGGGTTGGTGCCCTGACAGCCCGCGAGGACCAGCGGCAGCAGGGCGAGGCGAAACAGACGATACGGCATGCTTCCTCCTGCCTGGCAGATCAACGTGGGCGGCAAACCCAATGCAGGTAACGACCAAGCCCGGCAAAGCTTGGGTGGCGACGGTGGGCCAGTTCCATTTCCAGCAGGTCGAGCAGCTCCGCCTTGTCCTGGAAGTCCTTGGGCATGTAGTCGTGGAACACCCGGATACCGCTTTCACTTTCGACCTGCCACATGGGCTCAAGTTGCGCTTTGAGGTGGCGGGGATCAAGAGGTTTTTGCGGGGTGAGGCTTTGCTTTTCACCTTCCAGCCGGTTGCTGCGCAACTTGCGGAAATGCCCCTTGAGCAGGTTCCGGTACACCAGGGCATCACGGTTGTAGAACGCCAGCGACAACCAGCCTTGGGGCGCTGTGAGCTGGTGCAGTACCGGCAGGATGCTTTCTGGTTCGGCCAGCCACTCCAGCACGGCATGGCACACCACCACATCGTAGGGTTCGGTCAGCTCACCGAGCAGCGCCTGCCAGGGCGCATGAATGAATGTCGCGGCCTGGCCGGCCTCGGCAAAGCGTGCCCGGGCGTCATCGAGCATGGGGGCGGCAGGTTCGGCCAGGGTGACATGGTGCCCGCGCTGGGCCAGCCACAAGGCCATGTGGCCCAGCCCTGCGCCCACGTCGAGGATACGCAGCGGGCGGTCGGGCAGTGCCTCGGCCAGGTCGGCCTGCAGCACGGCAAGGCGGATCGCACCCTTGGCTCCGCCGTAGATTTTTTCGGCAAAGCGGGTGGCCAGTTCATCGAAGTGACGGTCGTTCATCGGGCGAAGCGCCTCTCGCTGTCAGCAAGCTTGGCCCGCGCGACCTGGTCCATGTCCAGGCCAAGCTCGCTGCACAGCAGCAACAGGTAGAGCACTACATCACCGACTTCCTGGCCCGCGTGGGCCAGCTTGTCAGCAGGCAACTGGCGCGATTCGTCTTCGCTCAGCCATTGGAATATTTCGACCAGCTCGGCCATTTCCACACTGGCGGCCATGGCGAGGTTCTTGGGGCTGTGAAAGCGCTGCCAGTCATTGTTGTCGCGGATCTGGTGCAGGCGTTGGGTGAGTTCTTGCAAGTTCATCGGGGCCTCCTGATGCCGCATAGCTTCTGCGCAGGGCCGCTGCAAAGCAAGGGCCCCACACAAACGTACGGTCAACAGTGCCCCGGTTGGCTACAGGCGTGACCAGTGGCCAGCCATGTGCAGCACCCCGGCATGGCCATCCAGCCGCACAGCGCCAATGGGGCCAGCTTCACTGGCGCTGAGTATCACCTCCGAGGGCAAGCGCACGGGCTTGTGGAACGCCACTTCGAACCCGTAGCCACTGGGGGGCAGGTGCCCACGCAATGCCGCCATGGCCATTGCCTTGCTCCACATGCCGTGGGCAATGGCGGTGGGGAAACCGAACAGCCGCGCACTGGCAGCGCTCAGGTGGATGGGGTTGTAGTCGCCGCACACCTTGGCGTAACGCCGGCCAATGTCGCGGTCGGCATACCAGCGCGTGGCTTCGGGCAGGTCTACGGGCTCGTCCGGGGGCGTGGGGGTGGCGGCGCCTTCGAGCTTTAGCCCGCGTACCAGCATGCGGCTGGTCTCCCGCCACAGCGGGCCTATGCCGTCCTGGGCCTCGGTCACCAGGTCGAACGTACCGCCTTTGGCATGGGGTTGCAGATTATCCGCGTACACGGCCATATGCAGCCCTTCAAGCCCACCGAGCGGGCGCAGCACTTCGATGCGATTGTGCAGGTGCACCAGCCCCAGCAACGGGAACGGAAAGTCATGGCCGGTCATCAGTTGCAGTTGCAGGTTGAACGCCATGATGTGCGGGTACGTGGCTGGCAGGCGGCCGTCATCGGCGAAGTGACAGAGCCGCCGGTAGGCTTGCAGGTTTTGCTGCTGCAGTGGGATGTAGCAGCGCAGGCCTGCTTCCGGCAGGCGGTCACCCGTGATGCTGCGCTTGCCAGCGGCGCGCAGGTACAGGCTGGCGCGGCCAGCCGGGCGGTGCACGTGGTGCCAGGTTCGTTTCATGTTCAAGCCCCCATCAGTGCCTGGCCACAGACCCGCAGCACCTGGCCGTTGACTGCACCGGTGCAGGGCTGGCTGAGCCAGGCGATGGCTTCGGCCACGTCCTGGGGCCGCCCGCCCTGGCCGAGTGAGCTAAGGCGTCGACCGGCCTCGCGCAGGCCCATGGGCATGGCGGCGGTCATGTGGGTTTCGATGAAACCCGGGGCTACAGCATTGATGCTGGCACCCCGTTCGGCCAGTGTGGGCGCCCAAGCCTGTGCCAGGCCGATCAGCCCGGCCTTGCTGGCGGCGTAGTTGGCCTGGCCACGGTTGCCGGCTATACCGCTCACCGACGCCAGCAGTGTGATGCGGGCGTGCTGCCCGAGTGCGCCATTGTCGATCAGCGCCTGGGTGAGTATCTGCGGCGCCTTGAGGTTGACCGCCATCACAGCGTCCCAGTACTCCGGGGTCATGTTGGCCAGGGTCTTGTCGCGGGTGATGCCAGCGTTGTGCACCACGATGTCGAGGCCATCGGGCAGGGCAGCGAGCAGTTGCGTTGCTGCGTCGCTGGCGCAGATGTCCAGGGCCAGGGCCTTGCCACCCAGGCGTGCGGCGAGGGCATTGAGCTCTTGGGCGGCCTGGGGCACATCCAGCAGCAGCACGTCGGCACCATCGCGCACCAGGGTTTCGGCAATGGCAGCACCGATACCGCGTGCCGCGCCGGTCACCAGAGCCCGTTGGCCGCCCAGCGGGCGGGTCCAGTCCTGCACGTGCGCAGCGCAGGCCTGCAGGCGCAGCACCTGGCCAGACACGAATGCGCTTTTCGGCGACAGGAAGAAGCGCAGTGCACCCTCCAGCTGGTCTTCGGCACCTTCGCCCACATAAAGCAGCTGCGCAGTGGCGCCATTGCGCAACTCCTTGGCCAGCGAGCGGGTGAACCCTTCAAGGGCTCGCTGCGCCACGCTGGCCAACGGGTCTGCCAGCGACTCGGGAGGCCGCCCGAGCACCACCACATGAGCACAAGGTGCCAGGCTGCGTAACAGCGGCTGGAAAAACTCGCGCAACTGCTTCAAGGCATCGCTGTCGGACAAATGGCTGGCGTCGAACACCAGCGCCTTGATTTTCGGCCCAAGGCCGGCCACCCAGGGCTGTGCCTGCAGGTGCTCGCCATTGAAGCTGTACACGGCATCGGTCAGGCGCGGCGCCACTGTTTCAACCTGGCCCGCCAGTGGCCCGCCGCCTACCACCAATGCACCTTCCACCGGGCGCAGGCGGCCGGACTGCCAGCGCTCCAGGGGTGCCGGGCGCGGCAGGCCCAGGGTATCGACCAGGCGACGGCCCAGGCTGGAATTGGCGAAACCAAGGTAGCGATCGCTCATGAGGGGTCCTCCAGAAGGCAAGCTTGAGAGTGTGGACCAACTTTGCGGCACGGTCGTTCGAATGCGGTAAAAACACCTAGGCTGTACGGATCAAATTGTTTCAGGAGGAACATGCGCATGCGTTCACTACGTCGGGTCGCGATTCTGGGCGGCAACCGAATCCCCTTTGCCCGCTCCAATGGCGCCTACGCTACGGCCAGCAACCAGGCCATGCTGACCGCTACGCTGGAAGGGCTGATAGAGCGTTATCGGCTGCACGGGCTGCGCCTGGGTGAGGTGGTGGCCGGTGCGGTGCTCAAACACTCCCGCGACATGAACCTGACCCGTGAATGCGTACTGAGATCGCGCCTCTCGCCGCTCACGCCCGCCTATGACATCCAGCAGGCTTGTGGCACCGGGCTTGAGGCCGCTTTGCTGGTGGCCAACAAGATTGCCCTGGGGCAGATCGACTGCGGCATCGCTGGCGGCGTGGACACCACTTCCGATGCGCCCATCGCCGTGAACGAAGGCCTGCGCCAGGTACTGTTGCAGGCCAACCGTGGCAAAAGCCTGATGGGCCGGCTGCAACCTTTCCTGAAGCTGCGCCCTCATCACCTCAAGCCTGAATTGCCGCGCAATGGCGAGCCGCGCACCGGCCTGTCAATGGGCGAACACTGTGAGCGCATGGCCAAAACCTGGCATATCGGCAGGGCAGAACAGGACGCGCTGGCCCTGCGCAGCCATCAGGCCCTGGCGGGTGCCTATGCCGAAGGCTGGCAGGACGACTTGCTGACCCCGTTCATGTCGCTTGCCCGGGACAACAACCTGCGCCCGGACCTTACCTTGGAGCAACTGGCCCGCCTCAAGCCGGCCTTCGACCGTACGGACGAAGGCACGCTGACCGCGGGCAATTCCACGCCGCTCACCGACGGTGCTTCGCTGGTGCTGTTGGGCACCGAAGAGTGGGCGCAACAGCAGGGGCTGGAGGTGCTCGCCTATTTGGTGGACGGTGAAACCGCTGCGGTTGACTTCGTCACGGGCCGCGAAGGCCTGCTGATGGCACCGGTGTATGCCGTGCCACGGTTGCTGGCGCGCAATGGCCTGACCCTGCAGGACTTCGATTACTACGAAATCCATGAAGCCTTCGCCGCCCAGGTGCTCTGCACCCTCAAGGCCTGGGAAGATGCCGACTATTGCCGTGAACAGCTGGGCTTGAGCGCACCGCTGGGGGCGATCGACCGCGCCAGGCTCAACGTCAAAGGCAGCTCGCTGGGGGCAGGCCACCCGTTCGCGGCTACCGGGGGCCGTATTGTGGCCAACCTGGCAAAACTGCTGTCGGTGGCGGGGAAAGGGCGTGGGCTGATTTCGATCTGTGCAGCGGGCGGGCAGGGTGTGACGGTGATCGTCGAGCGGTAAGGTAACGTCGGTGTCGCGGTAGCTGTTAGGCTTGTCTGCTCAGAACCATAAGACACCACCATGCCGACCACCGGACACCCCCGCGCCATCCCGGCGCTGGACCACCTGCCAAGGCCCCTGTATGCCCGTGCCGAGCGCTTGGGCGCGGGGTCATGGACCACTCGCCATCAGCATGACTGGGTGCAGTTTTCGTACGCCATCAGTGGCGTGTTGGGGGTCTACACCCGGGACGGCAGCTATTTCGCGCCGCCCCAGTGGGGAGTGTGGATACCTGCGCAGGCTGAGCACGAAGTGGTGACTTCGATGCAGGCGGAAATGCGCAGCCTTTACATCCGCCGCGACGCCTGCCCGTGGGCGACCGAAGAATGCCGGGTGCTGGAAGTGACGCCCCTGGCGCGGGAGCTGATCAAGCAGTTCTGCCTGTTGCCCCCGCAGTACCCTGAACACGACAGCGCCGAGTCGCGGCTGGTGGCGGTGTTGCTCGACCAACTGCGTACCCTGCCAGCGGTAGGTTTTTCGTTACCCTTGCCGCGCCATCCTGGGTTGCTTGCCCTGTGCAATCGCCTGATCGCTACCCCCGAGCGGAGCCAGACCCTGCAGCAATGGGCGCTGGAGCTTGGGTGTTCGGAAAAGACCCTGATGCGCCTGTTCCAGCGCGAAACCGGGTTGAGCTTCCGCAACTGGCGCCAGCGCATGCGGTTGTTGTCGTCGCTGGCCATGCTGGAGGCCGGCGAGAGCGTCACCGATGCGGCGCTGGGCTGCGGGTATGACTCCACCTCCGCCTACATCGCCGCGTTCAAGCAGCTGTTTGGCGCAACGCCGGGTGAACTGAAGCTGTAAGCTGCGCCTGCCTGCACCTGCGTCTATCGCCCTGCAGGCGGCAGGCGCAGGCGGAGCATCAGGTGCGGAACCTGCGCACCAGGGTATCCAGTTCGTTGGACAGCCCAGCCAGGCTTTCCGAGTCCAGACGGGCGGCCTGGGCCAGTTCCGCCACCAGCTGTGCATCGCCGTGGATCTGGCTGATGTGCCGGTTGATGTCCTCGGCCACCTGGTGTTGTTCCTCGGCGGCTGTGGCGATCTGCGTATTCATGTCGCGTATCACATCCACCGACTCGCGAATCTGCCCAAAACTGTCACGCGCCAGACCAATGCGGCTCACCGACTGCTGCGACACCTCCAGGCTGGCGTGCATCTGTGCGGCCACTTCGCTGGTGCGCCCGGCCAGGTTACCCAGCAGGCCATCGATTTCGGCGGTGGAATCGGCGGTACGCTTGGCCAAGGCCCGCACCTCGTCAGCCACCACCGCAAAGCCCCGGCCTTGTTCGCCGGCACGGGCCGCTTCAATCGCCGCGTTCAGGGCCAGCAGGTTGGTCTGCTCGGCAATCGAGCGGATGGTGCCGAGGATTGACTGGATAGCGTTGCTGTCACGCTCCAGTTGCTGGATCGACTGCGCCGACTGTTCGATTTCGTGGCTCAGGCGGTCGACGCTGCTGACCGCGGCATCGATCTGCTGCTGGCCTTCGCGCGCCTGTTGCTGGCCACTGTCGGCCGACTGCGCCGCCTGGCTGCATGAACGCGCCACCTCGTTGGCTGTGGCCACCATTTCGTGGAACGCGGTGGAGACCATGTCCACTGCTTCACGCTGGCGCCCTGCAGCCTCGGCCATGTCGCTGGATACCCGGGTTGAACGGGTGGAGGTGTTGAGAATGTTACCGGCTGCCGCGCCAATGTGCTGAATGAGGCTGCGGATGGCCCCCAGGAACTGGTTGAACCAGCTGGCCAGTTGCGCGGTTTCGTCGCGGCCTCGGATCTCCAGGTTGCGGGTAAGGTCGCCTTCGCCTTGGGCAATGTCTTCCAGGCCGCTGGTCACGCTGTTGATCGGGCGCACGATGAGTTTGGCGAAGGTGGCGCCCACCACCGCGAACACGGCTGCCAGCACCAGCGCGACGATGCCGATGAGCCAGGTCAGGCGGGTGGTGGTTTGCATCACTTCACCTTGCTCGATCAGGCCGATGAGGGTCCAGCCCAGTTTTTCGTCCGGGTAGATATTGGCCATGTAGCGCACGCCGTTCAGCTCGACTTCGGCCAGGCCCTTGCCGTGTTTGGCCAGTTCGGCGTAACCGTCGCCGAAGCTCGCCAGCGGTTTGAAGTTGTGCGTGGTATCGCGTGGGTCGACCAGTACGTTGCCGTTGTTTTCAATCAGCAGCAGGTAGCCACTTTCGCCCAGCTTGATCTGCTTGACGATCTCCGTCAGGCCTTTGATCGAGACATCGACGTTGACCACGCCACCCGGGTTGCCCAGCTGATTGGCGACGGCGCGCACCGTACTGACCAGCACCGCGTCATCGGCAGCCCAGTAGTAGGCACTGGTGCGCAGGGTCTTGCCGGGGTTGGCCATGGCCAACTGGTACCAGGGGCGCGTGCGGGGGTCGTAGTTGACGAATTTCTGCCCCGCGGGCCAGCCCACGTAGCCGCCGTCTGCCACCCCGTAGGACAGGTAGGCGTAGCCCGGGTGGGCATTGGCCAGGCTGGTCATGAAGGCCAGGATATTGCTCGCTTGCGGCCCCAGTTCGTAGGACGGCGTCGCGCTCATGTACTTGCTCAATTCACTGCCAGTGGCCGCGACCAGCGGTTGCGAAGCCATGTACTCCACGTTCTGGCTGATGCCTTGGAAGAAGATATTCATGGCGTTGCTGACCTGGCGGATTTCCCGGCTGCTGCTGTCCAGAAAGCCGTCCCGGGCTTCGCCGCGCAGGTTGAGAACCACCAGGGTGGCCACGAGTACGATGGGCAAGCCGGCGATCACCGCGAATGCCCAGGTCAGTTTCTGTTTGATGCTCATAGGCGCTCCCGGATTATTATTGTCGACACATGAGGCAGATCACCAATGCATCGGCAGCAGCCGGGTTTTATGTAGGCAAATGCCCGTAAATATTGGATGAAATCGCAGTGGGTGACTATTCGGTCACGTTCGGACGCTTATGGCGTGTCGGGCTGCCGGTGGGTGCTGGGTGGCAGCAACTGGCAGCCTCGCCAGTGGCCAGTTCTTTCAGGATCGGGCAGTCCGGGCGGTCATCACCCTGGCAATGGGAAACCAGTTCACCCAGGGTGTCGCGCAGGGTGACCAGTTCTTTGATACGGGTGTTGAGTGCATCGATGTGCTGCATGGCCAGCGCCTTCACGTCAGCGCTGGCGCGTTGCCGGTCCTGCCACAGGGTCAGCAGCTTGCCGACCTCTTCGAGGGAAAAGCCCAAGTCTCGTGAGCGCTTGATGAATGCCAGGCTGTGCAGGTCTGCGTCCTGGTACAACCGGTAACCACTGTCGCTGCGCGTGGCGGGCTTGAGCAGGCCGATGGCTTCGTAGTAACGAATCATCTTGGTGCTGAGCCCGCTGCGGCGGGCGGCCTGGCCAATGTTCATGGCGCCTCCTGGGTGCGCGTGTCGGGTTTCCAGGCCTTGAGCAGGAGCGCGTTGCTGACCACGCTGACACTGGACAGGGCCATGGCGGCGCCGGCGAGTACCGGGTTGAGATAGCCCAGCGCGGCCAACGGGATGCCGACCAGGTTGTAGATGAATGCCCAGAACAGGTTCTGGCGGATCTTCGCGTAGGTCTTGCGGCTGATTTCCAGTGCCGCCGGCACCAGGCGGGGGTCGCCGCGCATCAGAGTGATGCCGGCGGCCTGCATGGCCACGTCGGTGCCGCCACCCATGGCAATGCCGATATCGGCTGCGGCCAAGGCGGGCGCATCGTTGATGCCGTCGCCAACCATCGCCACCACGCCGTCCTGCTTGAGCGCGGTGACCGTGGCGGCCTTGTCGGCAGGCAATACTTCAGCGTGCACATCGGCGATGCCGAGGGTGTCGGCGACGACCTTGGCGCTGCCGCGGTTGTCGCCGGTCAGCAGGTGGCTGCTGATGTGCTGCTCACGCAAGGTTTCCACGGCTTGCGCGGCTCCAGGCTTCAGGCTGTCGCCGAAAGCGAACAGGCCCAGCACGCGCGGCTGCTCGCCCCGCTCGACCAGCCACGACAGGGTGCGGCCTTGCGCTTCCCAGGCCTGCGCCTTGGCGGCCAGGGCCCCGGGTTGCAAGCCACTGTCCTGCAGCAGGCGGCGGTTGCCCAGGGCCAGGTCCCGGCCGTCCACGCAGCCGGCGATACCCCGGCCGGTCAGCGACTGGCTACCCGTTACGCTGGGTACCTCGAGCCCTTGCTCGGCGCAGGCGTCCAGCACTGCCCGTGCCAGCGGGTGTTCACTGCCGCGCTGCAGGGCACCGGCCAGCCGGTGCAGGCTGGCGCTGTCGCCATCCACCGCCTGGCTGTGGACCACACGCGGGCTGCCGGAGGTGAGGGTGCCGGTTTTGTCGAACACCACGCGGTTGACCGCATGCGCCCGCTCCAGGGCCTCGGCGTCCTTGATGAGGATGCCGTGCCGGGCGGCCACGCCAGTGCCGGCCATGATCGCGGTGGGGGTGGCCAACCCCAGTGCACAAGGGCAGGCGATGACCAGTACGGCCACGGCGTTGATCAGTGCCGTTTCCATTGCAGCCCCCGCCAGCCACCAACCGACCAGGGTGACCAGGGCCAGTACCAGCACCGCCGGTACGAACACCTGGCTGACACGGTCGACCAGCTTCTGGATGGGCGCCTTGGCGGCCTGGGCGTCTTCCACCAGGCGGATGATGCGCGCCAGCACGGTTTCGGTCCCCAACGCCTGGGTGCGTACCAGCAGCCTGCCTTCCCCGTTGATGGCACCGCCGGTGACCGAGTCGCCGGGCTGCTTGGGCACTGGCAGGCTCTCGCCGCTGATCAGGGCTTCGTCAGCATGGCTGCTGCCGTCCTCGACCAACCCGTCGACTGGGAAGCGTTCCCCGGGCTTGACCAGCACCAGGTCGCCCACCTGTAGTTGGGCGATGGCCACGTCTTCCTCGCGGCCGTCCACAACCCGCAATGCCCGCTCCGGTCGCAGAGCCTCCAGCGCGCGGATGGCGCTGGCGGTCTGGCGCTTGGCGCGGCTCTCCAGGTACTTGCCCAGCAGCACCAACGCGATCACCACGGCAGACGCTTCGAAATACAGGTGAGGGGCCATGCCTGCCGGTGCCTGCGCCCATTGATAGAGGCTCAGGCCGTAACCAGCGCTGGTGCCCAGCGCGACCAGCAGGTCCATGTTGCCAGCGCCGGCACGCACGGCTTTCCAGGCGGCAACATAGAAACGGGCACCCAGAATGAACTGCACCGGCGTGGCCAGCAGGAACTGCGCCCACGCCGGCAACATCCAGTGCAAGCCCAGCGGCTGTACCAGCATCGGCAACACCAGCGGCAGGGCCAGCAATACGGCAGCGCCTACGGCAAGCCGCTCGCGGTGCAGGCGGCGCTGGGCCAGCCGGTTTTCGTCCTCGGCGGCCTGCGGCAGGCTGGCGGTATAACCGGCCTGTTCCACGCTGGCGATCAGCATTGAATCGTCCACCGCGGTCAGCATTTCAACGTGCGCACGCTCGCTGGCCAGGTTGACCGACACCTGCTGTACCCCTGGCACCTTGGCCAGGGCCCGTTCGACACGGCCGGCACAACTGGCGCAGGTCATGCCGCCAATCTGCAGCTCCAGGCTGCGCACGGGCACTTCGTAGCCGGCGTCGCGCACGGCATCGACCAAGGCCGGCAGGCTATCGCCGGGCGCCTGGACGCGCGCCTGCTCGGTGGCCAGGTTCACGCTGACCTGTTCAGCGCCGGCGACCTTGCGCAGGGCACGCTCTACCCGGCCGGCGCAGCTGGCGCAGGTCATGCCGGAAATGGGCAGGTTGTATGTAGTGGATGCGGGCATGGCTCTCCTCCTTGGACAGGCCCCAAGCATCAACCTTGCCACGCGGGGAAGGTCAATAGTCCAGCGGTGTGGCTTTCAACTCCAACCCATACTGGCCCATGGCAATGCGGTACTTGTTGATCTGGCCCGCCTGCAGCGTCAACCGGATGCTGCGCTGGTCCTCAAGGCCCGGCGCACAGCCGGGCATCTGCCCTGGCAGCAGGCGCAAACGCACATCCACCGGCCCTGGCGGCAGGTTGAACGAGGTGGACTGTTCCTGGAACAGGCGCCCGGAGAGCTGATCGTTGAGGTAAACGCCAATTTCGCAACTGGTGGCCACTTCCAGGCGCTCACGGGAAATGATCAGCACGCTGTACGCCGCGTTGCCCTCGGCACTGGCCGGTGGCACTGCAGTGGCAGCAGCCAACAGCCCGACGATGCCCAATGCTGCCCTGAACATGAAAACCCCCTGCTTGCCTGATCGTCAAAGCCGCAGCTTGGCCGAGCCCGGCCTGGATTGCCACCCCACCGTGTTGACTTTGCCCCTGTGGCAAGGTTGAAACTGGTGCAAAACCTGAAGGAGGTACCCCCGATGCAAGTATTCAACGTACAGGGCATGACCTGCGGCCACTGCGTAAAAGCCGTGACCCGCGCCGTACAGGCGCTGGATGCCGGCGCCAAGGTGGACGTCGACCTGGCTGCCAAGCAGGTGCGCGTCGACAGCGCGCTGGCACAGGAACAGGTGCTGGCTGCCATCCGCGAAGAGGGCTATCAGGCCGAGGCTGCCTGAGCCTTTGTAGGAGGGCTCTTTGTTTCAAATGTTTTCTCCTGACGGCGTCCACAGCAGGTAGAATCGTTCACTTGCTTAGCCTGCTATGGATTCCTGATGAACCTGCGAATGGTGCTCATCCTGGGCGCACTCAGTGCGTTCGGGCCGTTGGCGATCGACTTCTACCTGCCTGCCTTCCCGGCCATGGCGCAGGCGTTCGCCACAGACGAACAACACGTCCAGGCCACCTTGGCCGCCTACTTCCTCGGCCTGTCCATGGGGCAGTTGCTCTATGGGCCGGTCGCCGACCGCTTTGGGCGGCGCAAGCCCCTGATGTTCGGCGTGACGCTGTTCACCCTGGCCTCGCTGGCGTGCGCCTACGCCCCCAGCCTGGACGCCTTGGTACTGGCGCGCTTCGTTCAGGCGCTGGGTGGCTGCGCGGGCATGGTGCTGTCCCGGGCCATTGTCAGTGACAAGTGCGACCCGGTGGCCTCGGCCAAAGTGTTCTCGCAATTGATGCTGGTCATGGGCCTGGCGCCGATACTGGCCCCAATGCTGGGGGGCGTGCTGGTGAACCTGGTCGGGTGGCAGTCGATCTTCCTTGCGCTTAGCCTGTTCAGTGCCGGCTGCCTGCTGGCGGTCAGCCTTGGGCTGCCTGAGAGTATGCCCGCCCATGTACCGCGTCAGCCGCTGTCCGGGGCCCTGCGCCAGTACCTGCGGCTGGCAGGCGACCGGGTGTTTCTGGGGCATGCGCTGACGGGCGGCATTGCGATTGCGGGCATGTTCGCCTACATCGCGGGCTCGCCATTTGTATTCATCAAACTCTACGGTGTACCTGCCGAACATTACGGCTGGTTTTTCGGCGCCAATGCTGCTGGTTTCATTCTGGTCGCGCAGGTGAACGCACGGCTGCTGGCACGGCGCGGGCCGGCATTTTTGCTGGCCCGTGCGGTATGGGTGTACCTGGCGGCGGGGGTGGCCCTGCTGGGCGTGGCGGCGGTGAAGCCGACCGCGCTGTGGCCACTGCTGGTGCCGTTGTTCGTGTGCATCGCCAGCCTGGGGTGCATCCTGCCCAATGCTTCGGCCTGTGCCATGAGCGGCCAGGGTGCCCGGGCCGGCAGTGCCTCCGCCCTGATGGGGTGCGTGCAATTCAGCGTCGCGGCTGGCGCCGCGGCACTGGTGGGCGTGCTGCATGATGGCAGTGCGGTACCAATGGCCTTGGTGATGAGCCTGTGTGGTGCCCTGGTGGTCAGTGCCGCGCTGCTGACCCGGCGCCTGCAGGCCAGTCGGCCCGCCTGAGCGGGTGAGGCGCCTGCAGGCGCGTTTCCAGTGTGGCCACAAAAGCGCGGGCCGCGGCCTCGCTGCAAAAACCTACCCTATGCTGATCGAGCTGAACCTGCCATGGCCGTGCAGGGTTGCTGCTCGACGCGCTGATGACAATCTTCATCGGTGCATACCTCCAGAGGGGAGCCGTTCAAGTTTAGCGCGGCCTTACCCGCCTGCCACAGCAACGCCCTGCCGAGCTGACTGACGGTTGGCGCGTTGTGGAACCTTCGACTGTGATCGCGCTACTTGAAGAAGACCGCTGTCGGTTTCGTCCGAAGTTGTGCGGGTGGATTCGCGTATTCAAGCCTGGCCGGCTGCCATCGCACGGGTAAAACCAGCGGTGCGGGGGTGCTTTTGAAGCTTGGCGGCCTGTTCAGCAGTTCGCCATGGGTAGCCCTACCCAATGCTATTGAGCGAGCAATAGCGCTGGGGGAGGGCTGCATGATCGGCTGTTTCTGCGGCTTATACTGACGAACCAGGCCACCGCCATCGGCACGCGCTTCCCGGCCAGGGTTGGCCATTGCATCTACACAGTGAACTTGCAGGGAGTCACAGGGACATGAACGCAGCCAGCAGCATCAGCCAGATCGCCAGCCTGATGGCCGATCCCAAACGCAGTGCCATGTTGTGGGCATTGATCGATGGTACGCCCCGGTTGGCCAATGAACTGGCCATCATGACGGGAGTCAGTTCGTCGTCAGCATGCGCACATCTGTCGCTGCTGTCGTCGGCAGGTTTGCTACGGCACGAGGCCAGGGGCCGCAAGCGCTATTTTCGCCTGGCAACGCCACAGGTGGGGGCCGCTGTCGAGGCCCTGGCCAGTGTCCAGTTGGAGAGCGCCAGGGGCCAGCGCCCCACCGCACCGCTACCGCCGTTGCCCCTGTCCATGCGACGGGCCCGGCGCTGTGGCGATCATCTGGGTGGCGAGCTGGCCGCAGAGCTGTACCACCGGCTGGTGGTAGCCGGGTGGCTGGAGGGCAGCGGCCGGTACCTTGTGGTCAGTGACGAAGGGCGGGCACAACTGGCCCTGGTAGGCGTATACATCGATGCCCTGGCGCCGCGTCAGCCGAGCGCCTGCGTGATCTGCCGGTGCACCGAATGGCACGACAGCCAACCGCACCTGGGCGGTGTGCTGGGCCAGGCGCTGTTCCGTTTGTTCCTGCAGTCTGGCTGGATGCGCGAGGCCGAAGACACCCGGGCGTTGCACATCTCGCCGCTGGGTATCCAGCAGATCAATCGCATCGCCCGTGTGAAGGCCTTGCAGGTGGGCTGAACGGGCCTCAGACCAGCCTTGCGTCCAGGCTGTTCTGGGCCAGGCGACGAGCCTGGTCTTCAGTCATGCCCAGGTGAGTATGCAGGGCATGGAAGTTTTCCGTGACGTACCCGCCGAAGTAGGCAGGGTCATCGGAGTTCACCGTCACCTTCACACCCCGTTCCAGCATGTCGAGGATGTTGTGCTGGCTCATGTGGTCGAATACGCACAGCTTGGTGTTGGACAGCGGGCACACCGTCAGCGGGATCTGCTCATCGATGATGCGCTGCATCAGCCGCTCGTCTTCGATGGCGCGTACACCGTGGTCGATGCGCTTGATGTGCAGCAGGTCCAGGGCTTCCCAGATGTATTCAGGCGGGCCTTCTTCGCCGGCATGGGCGACAGCAACGAAGCCTTCACTGCGGGCTCGGTCGAACACACGCTGGAACTTGCTCGGTGGGTGGCCCATCTCCGAGCTGTCCAGGCCAACGGCGATGAAGGCATCGCGGAACGGCAGTGCCTGGTCTAGGGTTTTTTGCGCTTCGTCTTCGCTCAGGTGGCGCAGAAAACTCAGGATCAGCCCGCTGCTGATGCCCAGTTGCTGGCGGCCGTCCTTGAGCGCTTGGTTGATGCCGTTGAGTACCACTTCGAAGGGTATACCGCGGTCGGTATGGGTTTGTGGGTCGAAGAACGGTTCGGTGTGGATAACGTTCTGCGCCTTGCAACGCTGCAGGTAGGCCCAGGTAAGGTCGTAGAAATCCTGCTCGGTGCGCAGCACGTCTGCGCCCTGGTAGTAGAGGTCGAGAAACTCCTGCAAATTGTTGAAGGCATAGGCCCCACGCAGGGTTTCGACATCCGCCCAGGGTAGGGCGATCTTGTTGCGCTCTGCCAGGGCGAACAGCAACTCGGGCTCCAGCGAGCCTTCAAGGTGCAGGTGCAGCTCGGCCTTGGGCAGGGCGTTCAACCAGTCATACATATAAGGTGTTCTCAATCAGGTACGGTTGTTGCCATTCTACAGGGCCTGGCCCGGCAATGCGCCGGCCAGGCTGCAACCCGGGGCATCACCAGACCAAGGGTTCACCTTTGTAGTTGATGAAGTGCACGCCGGCGTGGCCGCTTTGCGCCTTGATCTGCTCGACCATGCCTCGGGTACTGGTGAGTACGTCGATCTCGGCGTTTTCGCCACCCATGTCGGTTTTCACCCAGCCTGGGTGCATGGCGAGCACGCAAAGGTCGGAGCGCTGCTGAGCGACCGCGAAGCTGTTGATCATGGAGTTGAGCGCGGCCTTGCTGGCCTTGTACAGGCAGATTTCACCGCCATCGGGGGTGGCTACGCTGCCAAGGCCTGAGCTCATAAACGCGAGCACGCCGGTACCCTCGCGCACCTGGCCCACCAAGCGGCCTGCCAGGCGAATGGGTGCGACGGCGTTGGTCAGGAACAGGTCGCCGATGGCCTGTGGCGTGACAGCCTCCAGGTCTTGTGGCAGCGGGCCCATGACCCCGGCGTTGATGAATACCAGGTCGAATACCTGCCCTGCCAGCCGCTGTTTCAGGCCGTCCAGTTGGGCGGTATCGTTCATCTCCAGCTGTTCGATGCGTACCCCGGGGGTATCTGCCAATTCGCCAGGCTGTTGCGGGTTGCGCACAGTGGCGGTAACGGCCCAGCCGTCTTCGCGCAGGCGATTTACCAGGCCGAGGCCGAGCCCGCGAGAGGCGCCAATGACCAGGGCAGTTTTTGCTTGCGTCATGCTCAGGTGCTCCCATTGATAAGGTTGGAGGAAGGCCATGAGAATAATCCACAGCCCCATTACTTGGGCAGGGCATTTGCCCGCTGACGTGGTAGATGAACCACTGAACAAATAATGATCAGTTGCTTGCAGCCCAAGTAAAGCGTGGCCTGGCGCCAGTTGACGCACGGCTTATCCACAGGCTGCTCCACAGTAAATGTGTGCAACCGCGTTTCCCACAGGCGCTAGCTGCTGCGCGGAGGGGTGGGGATAACTGGCCATGAATCATGTACTTACCGCTGTCACCATACTGTGATCAAAATATGATCAATGCCCTCTAGCCCTTGCCGGCAAAGGGCTGCAACAGAATGCCCCAAGGTTATCCACAGCCAGGCCCACAGTTGTTGTGGGCAACCCTCAGCGCCTGGCCAGCAGAATTCGCCCGCGGCTGAGGTCCGCCAGGTGCTGCTGGAGCGCACCGAGGTGGGCATCCCCAATGGCCACCTGCAGGTCTACGCCGTTGGCGGTGAACTGCTCATCCACAACCAGGCCATCAACTTCTGCGATACGCAGCTTCACCAGGGCCAGCTCGCTGAATGTGCAACTGCAGGTGAAATAGCTGCGTTGTACCAACAGCCGTTTGGCTGCCTGCTGCAGGCACTTGTTGGCGCCCCCGCCATAGGCACGGGCCAACCCCCCGGTGCCAAGCTGAATGCCGCCGTACCACCGAATCACCAGCACCACCACCTGGTCGCAGTCCTGCGCTTCGATGGCCGCCAGGATAGGCCGCCCGGCTGTGCCGCCGGGCTCGCCATCATCGCTGCTGCGGTACTGCTGGCCCAGTTTCCAGGCCCAGCAGTTGTGCGTAGCGGCGAGGTCACTGTGGCGCTCAATGAAGCTCATGGCCTCGGCAGCGCTGGTGATCGGCCCGGCGAGGGTGATGAAACGGCTTTTACGAATTTCTTCGCGGTATTCGCAGAGGTCTAGCAAGGTAGAGGGCATAGGTGAAGATCAGGCAGCCGGCGCAATGCCGCACCCCTTGAGTATGATGTGGATAAGGTTGTTGCTGGCGGTTTCCATATCCTGCTTGGTCAGCCGGCTGCGGCCAGTGACCTGGCAGATCTGGGTGGCGAAGTCGGCATAGTGCTGGGTGCTGCCCCACAGCAGGAAGATAAGGTGCACCGGGTCGACCGGGTCCATCTTGCCGGCGGCGATCCAGGCCTCGAATACCGCAGCGCGGCCCCTGAACCATTCGCGGTAGTCGGCGCTGAAGTATTCGGTAAGGCACGAGCCGCCGCTGATCACTTCCATGGCGAAGATCCGCGAGGCTTGCGGGTTGCGCCGCGAGAACTCCATCTTGGTGCGGATGTACTGGCTCAGGGCCTGGCCTGGGTCGTCATCCACACTGAGGGCATTGAAGGTGCTGTCCCACAGTTCGATGATGTTGCTGAGTACCGCAATATATAGGCCCAGCTTGTTGGTGAAGTAATAATGCAGGTTGGCCTTGGGCAAGCCGGCATTGAGGGCGATGGTGTTCATGCTGGTGCCCTTGAAACCGTGCCGGGCGAATTCGTCTTCCGCGGCCTGGATGATGGCGTGCTCGTTCTTCTGGCGTATGCGGCCCGCGGGTTTGCCCGAGGCGGGGAGGCGATGCGCAGGGACTTCTAGGGTCATGGACGATTCCGTGCGTTTATAGGGCTGCGACTTTAGGACAAGATTACCTTCCTGCGCTCAAGTGACAAGCATTAGCGGCACAGACTGGCATCAGCGTGTCGCAGCCAGGCTTTCGAGAAAGCTTTCCAGTACCAGGTTGGGGCGTCGGCCTTTGCGCGTCACCCAGCTCAGGCTCAGATCATAGAAGCGTTGCCGCGGCTTGAGGGCACGCAGGCGGCCTTGCTGTACCCAGAACGCCGCGTAGTGGTCAGGCAAGTAGCCGATGTAGCGCCCGGTGAGGATGAGAAATGCCATGCCTTCACGATCCGAGGCGCTGGCCGTGCAGTTCAGTGCCTGGTAGTGCGCCTGGATTTCGGCAGGCAGGCGGAAGGTGGGAGTGATGGCTTCCTGGGTATTGAGGCGCTCATCGTCGATCTGGTTGTCGTCAGCGTAAAACAGCGGGTGGCCCACGGCGCAGTACAGCAGCGAGCGTTCACTGTACAGCGGCTGATACTCCAGGCCTGAAAGCGGGCTGGTCTGGGGCACCACTCCCACATGCAGGCTCCCGTCGAGTACGCCATGCTCCACCTGGCTTGGCGCGACCATGCGTATCTGAATGCGCACGTCCGGGCCTCGATCCTTCAATTCGGCAAGGGCGTGGGTAATGCGCATGTGGGGCAGGGTGACCAGGTTGTCGGTAAGGCCGATGTTCAGCTCGCCACGCAAATGCTGGTGCAGCCCGTTGACCTCGGTTCGAAAGCTTTCCAGCGCACTGAGCAACTGCAAGGCCGAGTGGTAGACCTCACGACCTTCCTCGGTCAACGAAAAACCGGCGCGGCCCCGCTGACACAGGCGCAGGCCAAGGCGCTGCTCCAGGTCGTTCATCTGCTGGCTGATGGCCGAGCGGCCGATACCCAGCACGTTCTCGGCGGCCGAGAAACCACCGCACTCGACCACACTGCGGTAGATCTTGAGCAGGCGAATATCAAAATCGCTGACTTGGGCGAGGGGATCGGGGCGTCGGCTCATCAGTTTAGTCGCGACCTGTGTAAAGGTTAGAAATGCAGGGTTTTTCAGACTTTATAGCCGTGCCAAGTTAGCTGCAACAACATCCATCGTTGCCTAATCGCTCCACGAGGAACCGCCGATGAACATGCTCGAAACCGCACCCGCCGGTATGGCCAGCCAGCTCAAGCTGGATGCCCACTGGATGCCCTACACCGCAAACCGGAATTTCCAGCGCGACCCGCGGCTGATCGTGGCGGCTGAAGGCAACTACCTGGTGGACGACAAAGGGCGCAAGATTTTCGACGCACTGTCCGGCTTGTGGACCTGCGGCGCGGGGCATACCCGCAAGGAAATCACCGAGGCGGTTTCGCGCCAGGTGGGCACACTCGACTATTCGCCAGGCTTCCAGTTCGGCCACCCGTTGTCGTTCCAGCTGGCCGAAAAAATCGCCGAGCTGACCCCGGGCGACCTCAATCATGTGTTCTACACCAACTCAGGTTCCGAGTGCGCAGATACCGCGCTGAAGATGGTGCGTGCCTACTGGCGGTTGAAGGGCCAGGCTACCAAGACCAAGATGATCGGCCGCGCCCGTGGCTACCATGGCGTGAATATCGCGGGTACCAGCCTGGGTGGCGTGAACGGTAACCGCAAGATGTTCGGCCAGTTGCTGGACGTCGACCACCTGCCGCACACCGTGCTGCCGGGCAACGCCTTCACCAAGGGCATGCCGGAAGAGGGCGGCATCGCCCTGGCTGACGAAATGCTCAAGCTCATCGAACTGCACGATGCGTCCAACATCGCCGCTGTGATCGTTGAGCCCCTGGCAGGTTCGGCCGGTGTACTGCCCCCGCCGAAGGGGTACCTGAAACGCCTGCGTGAAATTTGCACCCAGCACAACATTCTGCTGATTTTCGACGAAGTGATTACCGGCTTCGGTCGCATGGGCGCGATGACCGGCGCTGAGGCGTTCGGCGTTACCCCAGACCTGATGTGCATTGCCAAGCAGGTCACCAACGGGGCCATTCCTATGGGGGCGGTGATCGCCAGCAGCGAGATCTACCAGACCTTCATGAACCAGCCGACGCCGGACTACGCTGTGGAATTCCCCCATGGCTATACCTACTCGGCCCACCCGGTAGCCTGCGCGGCAGGCCTGGCGGCGCTGGACCTGCTGCAGAAAGAAAGCCTGGTGCAGTCCGCAGCCGAGCTGGCACCCCACTTCGAGAAACTGCTGCACGGCGTGAAGGGCACCAAGAACATCGTCGACATCCGCAACTACGGCCTGGCCGGCGCCATCCAGATTGCCGCCCGGGACGGCGATGCCATCGTGCGGCCCTACGAGGCCGCCATGAAATTGTGGAAGGCAGGTTTCTACGTGCGCTTTGGCGGCGACACCCTGCAGTTCGGCCCAACCTTCAATACCCGGCCCGAAGAGCTGGACCGCCTGTTCGATGCGGTTGGCGAAGCGTTGAACCTGGTTGACTGATCTTTCTGATTTCAACGGCAGGCCCTGCCTGCCGCTCCCCTCTTTAATCTGGAGTGTTTCATGAGCATTGTTCAGCACCTGATCGACGGTGACCTGGTAACCAAGGGTGACCGCACCACAGATGTGTTCAACCCGTCCACTGGCCAGGCTGTGCGCAAGGTCGAACTGGCCAGCCGCGCCACGGTGCAAGCCGCCATCGATTCGGCCAAGGCTGCATTCCCGGCCTGGCGCAACACTCCGCCTGCCAAGCGTGCGCAGGTGATGTTCCGCTTCAAGCAACTGCTGGAACAGAACGAAGCCCGTATTGCCCAGTTGATCAGCGAAGAGCATGGCAAGACCTTGGAAGACGCCGCCGGCGAGCTGAAGCGCGGCATCGAGAACGTCGAGTTTGCCTGCGCGGCCCCTGAAGTGCTCAAGGGTGAGTACAGCCGTAACGTGGGCCCCAATATCGACGCCTGGTCCGACTTCCAGCCGCTGGGCGTGGTGGCGGGTATCACGCCGTTCAACTTCCCGGCCATGGTGCCCCTGTGGATGTACCCGTTGGCCATCGCCTGTGGTAACGCGTTCATTCTCAAACCGTCCGAGCGCGACCCGAGCTCTACCCTGTTCATCGCGCAACTGCTGCATGAAGCAGGCTTGCCCAAAGGCATCCTCAACGTGGTGCACGGCGACAAGGAGGCGGTGGACGCCCTGATCGAGGCACCGGAAGTCAAAGCGCTGAGCTTTGTCGGTTCGACCCCGATCGCCGAATACATCTATGCCGAGGGCACCAAGCGCGGCAAGCGTGTGCAGGCGCTGGGCGGGGCGAAAAACCACGCGGTGCTGATGCCAGACGCCGATCTGGACAATGCGGTCAGTGCATTGATGGGCGCAGCCTATGGTTCATGCGGTGAGCGTTGCATGGCTATTTCGGTGGCGGTGTGCGTGGGTGACCAGGTGGCTGATGCGCTGATCGCCAAGCTCGAACCGCAGATCAAGGCGCTGAAAATTGGTGCCGGCACCTCCTGCGGCCTGGACATGGGGCCGCTGGTAACGGCTGCTGCCCGCGACAAGGTCGTGGGCTACATCGATGATGGCGTTGCGGCAGGTGCCAGTTTGGTGGTCGACGGCCGTGGCTTCAGTGTGGCCGGTAATGAGGATGGCTATTTCGTGGGCGGTACCCTGTTCGACAAGGTGACCCCTGAAATGCGCATCTATAAAGAAGAGATCTTCGGGCCGGTGCTGTGCGTGGTGCGTGTCGACAGCCTCGAGCAGGCCATGCAACTGATCAATGACCATGAGTACGGCAATGGCACCTGCATCTTTACCCGCGACGGCGAGGCGGCACGGCTGTTCTGCGACGAGATCGAGGTGGGCATGGTGGGTGTGAACGTGCCTCTGCCTGTGCCGGTGGCCTACCACAGCTTCGGCGGCTGGAAGCGTTCGCTGTTCGGCGACCTGCATGCCTACGGCCCTGACGGGGTGCGCTTCTACACCCGTCGCAAGGCGATTACCCAGCGCTGGCCGCAGCGTGCCAGCCATGAGGCGTCGCAGTTCGCGTTCCCGAGTTTGTAATCCCTCCCTCAGCGCCGCCAGTGGCGGCGCTGTTTCAGCTTTTATTTCACTTTAATGAAATAAACGGTTGACGCCCTCTCGAATCCCCTTATAA